>NZ_QGSW01000373.1:0-8478 GCF_003176715.1 Micromonospora sp. S4605 | reverse complement strand
GCTTATCAAGCACCCTGTTGAGTTCTCAAAGAACAACCACACACCATCCGGAAACCCCACACCGTGAGGCCCCATCCGGGGCTGCTCCACCCGCCGCTCTCGCGCCGGGCACTTTTACTACGTTACCCGGTGGTTTCTGCCGTGTCAAACCGGTGTTTCGCGGTTTGCCATGCTTCCACCCGATTTCCGGGCACCACGAAAATCCCGGCTCGCGCCGTTCCCCTCGTGGATTCAGCAGGCCGGCCGCTGCGGTTTCCCGCAAGCTCGCCCGGTGCCCTGCCGGTCGTCAACCATACCCGGTCGGTTCCGCCTCACCAAATCCGCCCGCAGGCGAATCCGGGGCACCACCCGGACCAGGCTCCGACGAGGTCAACCCGTCGAACCCTGAGGTTGTTCCCGCGCTCCGGCCTCTTGGACTTTCGCCCTTTTCGTCCGTTCCGCGCTGGCAGAGAGAAAGTTACGCGCCCGGCGGATTGATCGTCAAATCCACCGGGCGCGTCCCGCGTCACACTGTCGACGTACGGCTATCTCTCCACCTCGACACCGGCGAAGGACCGCTTGCCGCGCCGCAGCACCAGGTACCGGCCGTGCAGCAGGTCCTCCGGAGAGACCCGCGCGTCGACGTCGGTCACCCGGTTGTTGTTCACGTAGGCGCCGCCCTCCGCGATCACCCGTCGCGCCTCCTTGTGGCTCGGCACCAGCCCGGACTCACGCAGCAGCGCGGCCACGTCGGGCAACTCGCCGCCGACGTGGACCAGGCCCGCCTCGGTCAGCGCGGCCCGCAGCGTCGCCGGAGTGAGGTCGGTCAGCGAACCCCGGCCGAAGAGCGCCTGGCTGGCGGCGACCGCCTGGGCCATCTCCCGCTCGCCGTGTACCAGCGCGGTGACTTCCTCGGCGAGCGCCCGCTGGGCCAGCCGCGCCGCCGGACGCTCAGCGGTCTCCTTCTCCAGCGCCTCCAGCTCCTCCCGCGAGCGGAAGCTGAAGAAGCGCAGGTAGCGGTTCACGTCCCGGTCGTCGACGTTGACCCAGAACTGGTAGAAGGCGTAGGGGCTGGTCATCTCCGGGTCGAGCCAGACCGCGCCGCCCTCGGTCTTGCCGAACTTCGTCCCGTCCGACCTGGTGACCAGCGGGGTGGTGAACGCCTGCACCGGCCCGGCGCCCCGCCGGCGGACGTAGTCGACCCCGGCGGTGATGTTGCCCCACTGGTCGGAGCCGCCGAACTGGAGCTGGCAGCCGTGCCGGCGGTGCAGCTCGAAGAAGTCGTTCGCCTGCAGCAGCTGGTAGCTGAACTCGGTGAAGCTGATGCCGCTCTCCAGCCGCGCCTTGACCACCTCCCGGGCGAGCATCTTGTTGACCGGGAAGTGCTTGCCGACGTCGCGGAGAAACTCGACCACCGACATCTCGCCGGTCCAGTCCAGGTTGTTGACCAGTTGCGCGGCGTTGTCCCCGGTGTACGAGACGAACGGGGCGAGCTGGTCGCGGATCCGGGCCACCCAGCCGGCGACCACCTCCGGCGGGTTGAGCGTGCGCTCCGCGCTCTCCTTCGGATCGCCGATCTGCCCGGTCGCGCCGCCCACCAACAGCAGCGGGCGGTGCCCGGCGAGCTGGAGCCGGCGGGCCGTGGCGACCTGCACGAGGTGGCCGACGTGCAGGCTGGGCGCGGTCGGGTCGAAGCCCACATAGAAGGCCGCCCGGGGGCCGTCGAGCAGCGCGCGCAGCTCGTCGATGCCGGTGGAGTCCTGGATCAGGCCACGCCACAGCAGGTCTTCGGTGAGGGAGTCCCGCCCCGGCGGCGGGAGGCTGATGTCGGTCACGGTCACCGATTCTCCCCCATCCGAGGCGGTGACCCGTACCGGGTTTGCCGAGCCGACGCCGGATACGCTGGCGATTCCATGATCGAGGAGGGCTGCGTGGAGACGACGGAGATGGCGGGCGGCTTCGTGGCCCTGCTCGGCCTGAAGTTCGACGAGGTGAGCGGCGACCGCGTCGTCATCCGCTGGCAGGTGCGCCCGGAGCTGCACCAGCCGTACGGCATCCAGCACGGCGGGGTGTACTGCGCGGTGGTGGAGACGGCGGCCAGCGTGGGCGGCGCCCTCTGGTTGGGCGACCGCGGCCAGGTCGTCGGCGTGTCCAACCAGACCGACTTCCTGCGCGCGGTCCGCGACGGCGAGCTGACCGCGGTCGGCACCCCGGTGCACCGGGGCCGCAGCCAGCAGCTCTGGCAGGTGGAGATCACCGACGCGGACGCCCGGCTGGTGGCCCGCGGCCAGGTCCGGCTGCAGAATCTCTCCCCCGCCTGACCGTCCCCGCGCCGGCACGCGCGAGGTAGCCGACGGCGGCCGGGTGGCCGACGGCGGTTGGGTGGACGCGGGCCGCACGGCGTGGGATGTCCGGCTCCGGCGGCGCTCCCGGGGGCACCGATCCGGCCCACGGGCGGGTCGGGTGCGGGGGTGCGGGCAGCGGTGTCAGTTGCCCGCCCGGTCCAGCATCGGCTCGGCGTCCGGATCCGGGGCGTCATCGCTGGGTGCGGACCGGCGCAGCCGCACCTCGGCGATCGCGCGGTGCGCGATCCGGGTGACCACCAGGTCCCAGCCGTCGACGGTGACGCTCTCCCCGGCCACCGTGGGGATGTGGCCGAGGCAGGCGAGCACCAGGCCGGCGACGGTGGTGTAGTCGCCCTCGGGGCGGCCGGGCAGTTCGACGCCGAGGTCCGGCAGGTCGTGCACCGGGAAGGTACCGGGCAGCAGCAGCGCGCCGTCCGGCTCGGTGCGCACCGCGCCCAGGTCCCGGTCGGTCTCGTCGTAGATCTCGCCGACGATCTCCTCGAGGATGTCCTCCAGGGTGACGATCCCGTCGACGGCGCCGCGCTCGTCCACCACCAGGGCGATGTGCTGGCGCTCCGCCTTGAACTGGCGCAGCGCGTCGACCACCGGCAGCGAGTCCGGCAGCAGCATCGGCGGCCGGACGCAGTCGTCGATCGGCCGGTCGTCCGGCACGCCGACCAGGTCCCGCAGGTGGATCACGCCGACCGCGTCGTCGAGGCCGCCGTGGCGTACCACCGGCGCGCGGGAGTGCCCGGACGCGGCGAGCACCAGCCGGGCGGCCTCGGCGGTGGTCCCGCTGTCCAGCGTGAAGACCTGCAGCCGGGGCACCAGCACCGCCCGCAGCTGCCGGTCGGCGATCTCCACCGCGCCGGCGATGATGGTCTGCTGCTCCTTGGTGAAGCCGTGGTTGCCGGCGACGATGTCGCGCAGCTCGTCGGGACTGATCTCGTCGCGTTTCGGCTGCGGGTTGAGCCCGACCAGGCGGACGACCAGGTCGCTGGTGGCGCCGAGCGCCCAGACGGCCGGCCGGGTGAGGGTGGCGAGCAGGTCCAGCGGGCGGGCGACGAGCAGCGCCCAGCGCTCGGGCACCTGCATGGCGATCCGCTTCGGGGCCAGTTCGCCGAAGACCAGGGTGACGAAGGTCAGCACCAGGGTGACCGCCACGATCGCGACCGGCTCGGCGGCGCCGCCGAGCGCGCCGAGCAGCGGCACCAGCGGCCGGGCCAGGGAGACCGCGGCGGCGGCCGAGGCCAGGAACCCGGCGAGCGTGATGCCGATCTGGATGGTGGCCAGGAAGCGGTTCGGGTCGGTGGCGAGGCGGGCCAGCACCCGGCCGGCCCGGCTGGTGCGTTCCAGCCGCTGGACCTGGCTGTCCCGCAGCGAGACCAGCGCCATCTCGCTGCCGGCGAAGAGGGCGTTCAGGACGATCAGGACACCGACCAGGGCCAGTTGGCTCCCGTAGCTCTGCACGCCCGGTTCTCCCTCGCACGGACCGCGCCGACCGGCGCCGCCGGGCGGAGGCCCCGCCGGCGTACGCGCATCTGTGCCCCGCGGACCGGGTGGTGAATCCTGCTTCCGCCGGCCGGGTGACCCGCGCTACGCCCGGCCGCCGACCGGCGGGGCCGGCAGGTCCAGTACGTACGCGTCGCCCTCCGGCCGGAAGCCGAGCCGGTGGTAGTAGGGGGCGACCATGCCGGGCGGGCTGACCACCCGACGGAAGCCCCGGTCGGTGAAGAGCCGGCTGCGCCGGTAGACGAACTCGCCCGGGGTGAAGTCGCGGAACCGCTGGGTCACGTAGTCGAGGTCGATCTGGGCCACGCCGCCGGGCTCGGCGTGCGAGAGCACCACCCCGACCACCTCGTCGGCGCGGACCACCAGGAACGCCGAACGCTCGGCGGCGGTGCCGGGCGGCCAGCGGAAGCCGGGGTTGAACCGGGCGATGTCGGCGCCGTGCACCCGCAGGGTGTGGGCGAGGAACTGGTCGTCAACGCCGACCTCGACCACCTGGTAGGTCGCCTCGTCGTGCCGGGTGGCGAGCATCTTCCGCAGGTACCAGATGTTGATCACGGCCAGCACCACGTTCAGCCCGACCATCGGCCAGACCGACAGGGCCGCGTTGTAACCGATCAGCACCAGGCAGCCGACCAGGTTGAGGGCGCGCAGTCGCAGGATGCGCGCCTGCAACAGCGACCAGACCAGCAGCGCGGAGCCGGCCCAGCCGATCAGATCCAGCCAGTTCACCCGGCGAGGGTAGTTCCTGCGCAGGTGGACGCCGCCGCCGGGGAGCATGCGGCGACCCAGTTCAGGCCGGTGCGGGCCGGGACCAGGGCCGGGGTGGGGCCGGCGGCGGTCCCAGCCGGCCGGCTCAGCCGGCGAGCTCCAGCACGTACTCCTCGACGTCGTGACCACGGCCGGCGGCGTAGCCGCGGTCCTCGCCGCAGATGACGAAGCCGCACTTGCGCAGCACCGCGAGCGAGGCGGCGTTGTCCTTGGCGGCGCGGGCGTGCAGCGGGCGCTGGGGCACCTCGCGCAGCAGCGTGGCCAGGGCGCGGGTGGCGTAGCCGCGGCCCCAGTGCCGCCGGTCGATCCAGTAGCTGACCTCGGTGCGCTCGCCGACGGGGAAGGCGTGCACATGCCCGACCACCTGGCCGTCGACGGTCACCGTGCGGGTCACGATCGCCGGATCGGTGCGCACCCGCTTCCAGTGGGCGGCGAAGCCCTCCCGGTCGGCCGGGTCGTCGGGGGTGAAGGCGGCCATCCGGATCGCCTCCGGATCCAGCTGGTGCCGGTAGAACTCCGGCAGGTCGTCGTCGTGCACGGGGCGCAGCTGCAGGTCGGCGGTCACGCGCCCGAGGATAGGGCGGGGCTGTGACATCCGGGACCTCCGGCCCGTCAGGTGCCCCGTTCGGCCCTGTCCCGGCCGTCGCCGGCATTGCTACCAACGAATGGGACGACGTTCCCGCGGCGGCGGAGTGGAGGCCGGCATGTCGACATACGTCTACGACTTCATCGAGGGCGACCGGAGCCGGGCCGACCTGCTCGGCGGCAAGGGCGCCAACCTGGCGGAGATGACCCGGCTCGGGCTGCCGGTGCCGCCCGGGTTCACCGTCAGCACCGAGGCGTGCCGGGCGTACCTGGCCAACGGGCGAGCGCCGGCCGGCCTGTTCGACGAGGTGAACGGCCACCTGCGGGAGATCGAGATCCGGCTCGGCCGGCGCTTCGGCGACCCGCACGACCCGCTGCTGCTGGCCGTCCGCTCGGGCGCGCGGTACTCCATGCCCGGCATGATGGAGACGATCCTGGACATCGGGCTCAACGACGCCACGGTCGCCGGGCTGGCCGCGCAGAGCGGCGACGAGCGCTTCGCCTGGGACTCCTACCGGCGGTTGATCCAGATGTTCGGCCGGACCGTGTACGGCGTACCGGCCGACGAGTTCGAGCGGGAGCTGGCCGCCCTGCGCGCCACGACCGGGCCGGCCGGCCCGGACGCTGAGCAGCTGCGCGGGCTGGTCGGGACGTACAAGAAGGTGTTCGCCGCGCAGGTCGGGCACGACTTCCCGCAGGCCCCGCACGAGCAGCTCTACCTGGCGATCCGCGCGGTGTTCGAGTCCTGGAACGCCGAGCGGGCGGTGCTCTACCGGCGCCGGGAGCACATCCCGGACGACCTCGGCACCGCTGTCAACGTGATGGCGATGGTCTTCGGCAACCTCGGCCCGGACTCCGGCACCGGGGTCGCGTTCACCCGTGACCCGGCCACCGGCGTCCCCGGCGTGTACGGCGACTACCTGCCCGACGCCCAGGGTGAGGACGTGGTGGCCGGCATCCGCAACACGGTCGGCCTGGCCGAGCTGGAGCGGATCGACCCGGCCAGCTTCCGGCAGCTGACCGAGATCATGGCGACGTTGGAACGGCACTACCGGGACCTGTGCGACGTCGAGTTCACCATCGAGCGCGGCAAGCTGTGGATGTTGCAGACGCGGGTCGGCAAGCGCACCCCGGCGGCGGCGTTCGTGATCGCCGCGCAGCTGGTCGACGAGGGTCTGATCGGCCTGGACGAGGCGCTGCACCGGGTGACCGCCGGGCAGCTGGCGCAGCTGATGTTCCCCGCCTTCGACCTCGCCGCCGCGCCCGAGCCGCTCGCCACCGGGGTGGGCGCCTCGCCGGGCGCGGCCGTGGGCCGGGTGGTGTTCGACTCGGCCGCCGCGGCCGCCGCCACCGGACCGGTCATCCTGGTGCGCCGGGAGACCAATCCGGACGACCTGCCCGGCATGATCGCCGCCCGCGGGGTGCTGACCTCGCGGGGCGGCAAGACCTCGCACGCCGCCGTGGTGGCCCGGGGCATGGGCCGCACCTGCGTCTGTGGCGCCGAGGCGCTGCGGATCGACCCCGAGCGCGGCGAGTTCACCGTCGGCGACCGGGTGGTCCGCGCCGGGGAGCTGATCTCGATCGACGGCACCACCGGCCGGGTCTACCCGGGCGAGGTGCCGGTGCAGCCCTCCCCGGTGGCCCGCTACCTCGCCGGCGAGCTGACGCCGGCGGCCGACCGGCTGGTCGCCGCCGTGCACCGGCTGCTCTCGCACGCCGACGCGGTGCGCCGGCTCGGCGTCCGGGCCAACGCGGACACCCCGGCCGACGCCGAGCGGGCCCGCCGGTTCGGGGCGTCCGGGATCGGGCTGTGCCGCACCGAGCACATGTTCCTCGGCGACCGCCGGGAGCTGGTGGAACGGCTCATCCTGGCCGACGACCCGGACCGGCTGGCCGAGGCGCTGGCCGCGCTGCTGCCCCTGCAACGGGCCGACTTCGAGGGGATCCTCGCCGCGATGGACGGGCTGCCGGTGACGATCCGGCTGATCGACCCGCCGCTGCACGAGTTCCTGCCCCCGCTGGCCGAGCTGACCGCCCGGGTGGCCCGGGCGGAGGCGCTCGGCGAGGACCCGGGACGCGACGCCGTCCTGCTGGCCGCGGTGCGCCGGATGCACGAGGCCAACCCGATGCTCGGGCTGCGCGGCGTACGGCTGGGGCTGCTGGTGCCCGGCCTCTTCGGGATGCAGGTCCGGGCGATCGCCGAGGCGGCGGCGCAGCGGGTCGCCGCCGGCGGCGACCCGCGGCCGGAGATCATGGTGCCGCTGGTCGCCGACGTGCGGGAGCTGGCCGCGGTGCGGGCCGAGGTGGAGGCCGTGCTGGCCACCGTGCCGGGGGCGCCGCCGATCCCGGTGGGCACCATGGTGGAGACGCCACGGGCCGCGCTGACCGCCGGCGACATCGCCGCCGAGGCCCACTTCTTCTCCTTCGGCACCAACGACCTGACCCAGACCACCTGGGCGTTCTCCCGCGACGACGTGGAGGGGTCGTTCTTCAGCGGCTACCTGGAGCGGGGCATCTTCGCCGTCTCGCCGTTCGAGACGATCGACGCGACCGGGGTGGGCCGGCTGATCCGGCTGGCCGTGACCGAGGGCCGGGCCGCCCGCCCGGAGCTGACCGTGGGTGTCTGCGGGGAGCACGGCGGCGACCCCGACTCGGTGGCCTTCTTCGCCGACGCCGGCCTGGACTACGTCTCCTGCTCGCCGTACCGGGTGCCGGTCGCCCGGCTGGCTGCCGGCCGGGCCGCGGTGCGGCTGACCGGTCCCGGATCCGACTCCCGCTAGGAGGTACCCGCGATGACCGCGATCTTCAACCCCACCGGGCCCGCCCCGCTGGTTCCGCCGGTCCGGCCGGCGCCCGACCAGGCCGGGCAGCCGGCGGTACGCGGGCCGGTCGGCCCGGTGCTGGAGTTGCCCGGCACGCCCGGCGCCGCGCTGGTGCCGGTGACCCACCAGGGCCGCCCGGTCGGCGCGTTCGTCCTCTCCAAGGGGCGGGTGCGTTACCGGCCGGTGCTGGACCCGGACCGGCTGCTCGCCGCCACCGCTGGTGTGTTCGCCGCCGGTCTGCTCGCCGCCGGGGTGGTGGCGGTCGGCCGCCGGCGCCCGCCGGCGATCGGCGCGGTGACCATGGGCCCGGGTGGCTGGGTGAGCCTGAAGGGCCCGCCCGCGCCCGGCCCGCGCGCCGCCCGGCCGCCGCGCCCCTGGTGGGCCCGGCTGCTGCGGGCGCACCGGCTGGTCGTCCAGCGCTGACCTGGTCGGGGTCGGCGGTTCGCCGGCCCCGACCAGGTCAGCGC
>NZ_QGSW01000372.1:0-8490 GCF_003176715.1 Micromonospora sp. S4605 | reverse complement strand
GGTCAGGACGGTGGGGTGGAGGAGCCGAAGCGCTGCCGGGACGGCGCCTGCAGCAGGGACAGCGCCAGGGCGGCGCCGCCGCGCGGCTGGGGCAGGCGGTGGGCCTGGTCGAGGGCGGCGGCCAGGCCCTTGACGTTCACCACGCCGGGCACCGGGCCGGAGCGCATCGGCACCGCGACGCTGCCCAGGTCGGGTCCCGCGCCGGTGCGGATCGGCGCCCGCCAGCCCGTCCCGTCGGCCTCCAGGCCGAACTGCACGCTCTGCGGCGGCTCCTCCAGCCAGACCAGGCGGGGGGCGCCGCGGAACAGCGCGACCAGCACCGACGGCGACAGCCGCTCCAGCCGCAGCAGCTCCACCACCAGGTCGGGTCGGTTGCGGGCCAGCTCGTCCGGGTCCACGCCCGGTCGTACGACGGCCTGGTCGTCGGTGGTCCAGGCCCGCACCTCCATGCCGGGCCAGCCGCTGACCAGCGAGGAGCGCAGCAGGAACCCGGTGACCGGGACGTCCCCGGTCGCCGCGGTGAGCTCACCGGTGGCCCGGGCCTCGGCGAGCAGGTCGGCGGCGACCGGGATCGACATGCGGGTGCGCTGCACCTCCCGGACCAGCGGCAGCTGCTCGGTGACCGCGGCGGTGACCTGCGGCAGCACGGTTTGGGTGCCGGCGCGTTCCCGGCTGCCGTCGCCGCCGACGGCGAGCGCCCCCGCCCGCAGCCGCTCCAGCCAGCCGGTGTCCAGCCGGAAGAACCGGATGGACTCCGGGGGCAGCAGCCGGGCGTCGGGCACCAGGTAGCGGAACGGCAGGTCGTGCAGCAGGCTCCAGCGGGCCAGCAGGTGCTCGACGTACGGCGGCAGCGGCGGCGTGCCGGCGGTCGCCGCCGCCGCGGTCGGCTCGGCGACCGTGGCCGTCCGCGCCGCCGGCCGCGCGGCGAGCAGGGCACGCATCGCCGGCGCGGGCTGCCCGGCCGGGTCGGCCAGCGGGCCGACCAGCGCGCCGAGCCGCTCGGCGAGCAGCCGGCCGCCGGTGGACAGGTGGGTGGTCACGAGTCTTCTCCTTCCGGGCGCAGCTGGCGCGGGATGACGCTGTCGCCACCCGGGTGCGCCTGCCACAGGTCGGCGCGGGTGGTGCGGGACAGCAGTCGCTGCGCGAACGTCGCGCCGAGGTCGGCGAGCGGGTCGGTGGTGGCCGGGGCCGCGCGCAGGTCCGCCTCGGCGACGGCGCGGCGGTCGGGCTCGTCGGCGGATGCCGCGGCGGCGGTGCGAAGCGGCGCGGGGCCGGCGGCGGCGTACGCCTGGGCGCTGTCCGCCCGGAGGGTCGCCGCGCTGTCGGTGCGGGCGGCGTCGTCGGCGGCGCGGTGCCAGGCCACCACCTCGCGGATGAACCGCCCGTCGGCGGCGGCGAGCAGCCGGCCCAGCTCGAACGCGGCGTCGCCGGTCACGTCGTCCGGCCCGGTCGGCAGCGGGTCGGGGGCCGCGCCGAGCAGCGGCGAGCGGTAGCCCACGGTGGTCGGGCTGCCGTCGCGGCGGGTGCCGGCCAGTGCGAGCGCCCCGTCCGCGTCCACCAGTGGTGGTTGCCCGGCCGGCGGGGCGCCGAACGCGCCGAGGTCGAGGTGCGCGGCGACGTGTTCGAAGGTGCCGCCGGCGGAGCTGGTCACGAACGGCCAGGACGCCAGCACGATCAAGGTGGGCGGGCTGGTCAGGTTGCTCGCCCAGGCGTCCTCCCGGCCCTCCAGCGAGACCAGGCAGGCGGTGTACTTCGTGGGCGTGGTCCCGCCCAGCGGCAGCCGGTTGGCGGTGACCACGGCGAACCAGCCGTCGTCGTCGCTGCCGGCCAGCGCGGTGTCGGCGACGTTGACCTGGCGCACGTGGGTGAGCAGGCGGACGTCGTCCCGGCTGGGCAGCAGCGCCCGGAAGGTGGCCAGGTCCTTGGCGCGCAGCCCGACGACGGCCCGGTTGGCGTCGACCGGTTCGATGCCGTTGAGCCGGGTGAAGGCCGTCTCGCCGATGGTCGTCCGCAGCGGGCCGGTGACCAGGCTCGCCTCGTCCGCCCGGACGACCAGCAGCGCCAGCCAGGGGGTGCCGTCGGTGAACCGCCGCTCCCAGGGCAGGGTCCGCCGGCCCAGGACGACGTGCGGCAGCCGGTCGCCGAACGCGCCCACCGCGTCCCGGGGCGGGTGGTGCCCGGTGACCTCGCTGGCGTCGAGGGCGAGCCGCGGCGCGCTGACCTGCACGTGGGTGAGGTGCTCGGGCGGCGAGCCGCCCGCCGTACCCGTGCCGGTCACGTCCAGCTTGCTGCGGAACCGGTAGATGCCGGCGGTGAGCGTCGGCGTCACCTTGTCGTGCAGCCGGATGGAACCCGGCGCCACTGGCGTCTCCGTCATCACGCCTCCGTTTCCTCGTCGTCGAAGGCGACGAACGCCGCCGCTGGTGCCGGAGCCGCCGGCTCGGTGAGCGCCGCCGCCGGGGCGACCGCGGTACGCGCCGCCGACCGGGCGGCGGCACCCGGCCGCGCGGGCACCGTCGCCGGCCTGAAGACCCGCTTCAGTTCCCGTCGGGCGGCGGTCAGCCGGGTGTCGACGGCGTAGTCCGGGGTGCCGATCACCCCGGAGACCCGCCAGCCCTTCCCCGCGACGACCCCCACCGAGATCGTGTCGGCGTCCCGTTCCGCGTCGACGGTGAGCAGGATGCGGTGCGGCTGGTCGTCGTCCGGAGCGTCCTCCCGGCTGCTCACCCGCACCCCGTCCAGGTCGACGCGGACGTCGTCGAGGCGGGCGTCGGCGGACACCGGCTCCAGCGACACCACCACCGCACGGGTGCTGGCGGGCAGGTTGGTGACCAGGCCGTCGACGTCGGCGGCGAGCAGCGCGGCGGGCACCGGAACGTGTGCGCCGGCCTGCCGGTAGCGGGCGGGCGGATACCACGGGTGCGGCAGCAGCACGGTGGCGCCCGGCGCGACCAGCACGCCGTCGGTGACCGGCACCAGCGGCGTGTCGGCGGCCCAGCCGGCGGCGGCGCCGGCCGCCGGGGTCACCACCACGCGGGCGGCGTCGGCGGGCACCCGGGCGCCCGGCCGGGCCGGACCGTCACTGAGCGGCGCGCCGGTGCCGGTGAAGGTGACCAGCCGCAGCGGCGCCGGGCCCTCGTCGAGGCGCAGCCGCAGCCCGCCGGTGTGCGTGGTGTCCCAGACCTGGGTGTTGCCCACCGGCAGCGCGGTCCCGGCGTCCCGTCCGCCCCGGGCGGCGACCGGGCGGGTGGCCCGGGCCACCCCCCGGCGCCGGTCGGCCGAGACGGTCGCCCGCAGCCGCGGCCCGGTCGGCGCGGTCGGGGTGGGCAGGGCCGCGGCCCGGGCGGGCTCGGTGGTGGTGTCGGCGGTACGTCGCAGCCGCAGCACTGACGGCGCCGGCGCCACTACGCCGGGAACCGACAGCGGCAGGTGCCGCTGCGTCTCCTCCTCGATCATCATGGCCAGGGCCACGTCCGGCAGCACGCCGGTCGCCTCGGCGACGGTGATCGGGGCGGCGAGGTTGACCGAGGACAGCGCGCGGACCATTGTCGACGCCGCGTTCTGCCCGCCGGCGAGGCCGGAGTCCCACAGCGCGGCCGGGAAACCGGTGCTGGCCGTGCCCAGCCGCAGCTGCTGGACCTGCGCGGTGGGCACCGCGATCCAGGTGCTGCCGCTGCGCTGCTCGACCGTGACGACCATGACCGCCTTGGTCTTGCCCATGTGCGAGCCGGCCGGGACAACGTCGACCTGCCGCCCGCCGGTGAGGTCGTCGGGGCGGCCGCTGCCGGTCAGCCGCCAGCCGTACAGCGGCATCAGCGACTCGACCCGGACGGCGAACTCCGGCGCCACCGACCACGGGCGCTCCGCCGTGCCGTCCGGACGGCTGCCCACCACCGGCGGCAGCGTGCCGGCGGTGACCGTGCCGCTGGTCGCCGGCCGGCTCGCGTCGCCGCCGCTGAGGTACTTGACCCAGACCTGGTTCCAGGTGAGGAACGACTGCTCCTGCTTCTTGCCGAACCGGACGGTGACCGAGGCGATGGCCAGGTCGACGGTGACCGTGCCACGCAGCGGCGGACCCTGGAGGGTGACCTTGGCCCCGAGCGAGACGCTGACGTTGATCCGGGCGCAGGCGAAGAAGCACACCTTGATGGTGAACCGGGCGCCGACGCTGACGCTGGCGGTGATGTCGTAGGTCAGCGGGTCCCACCGCAGGTACATGTCGAGGGCGGCGGTGAACCAGACCCGCACCGGTGAGCGGTCGTAGGAGGCCTCCAGGCGACCGCCGAGCATCACCGTCGACGGGGTGAGGGTGAAGTACGCCTGGCCCTTGACCACCACGCCGCCGCCGACCGACCAGTGGAAGCCCACCCGGGGCACGTCCGGGTAGTGCGCGGGCTTGTTGAACCGGGGGTGGTAACCGCCGATGGAGAGCAGCACCTCCGGCCGGTCGAACCAGACCACGAACGCGAACCCGCCGGTGACCTGGCAGTCGCGGCTGAGCAGCCACGAGTTGCGGGTCAGCGCCGCCCGCACGGAGAGCACCTTGTCCACCGTGCTGTACCGGGCGGCCAGCGCGAGTTCGAGGTTCACCACCGCCGACTGCGAGTCGGGCAGCGCCATCCGCATCAGGCCGAGCAGGCCGACCTCGAGTCCCCGGTCGGCGGAGACGTAGGCCAGGGCCGTGGTGTGCAGCAGCTGGAAGGTGGAGAACTTCACCCCGGCGGCGAGCCAGAACGCGCCCCGGGCCGGCGGGATGTCCTTCGACATCCGGGCCAGCGCCCCCATCGGGCCGCCGGAGCCGCCGAACCCGCCGTCGTCGATCGCCTTCACCAGCGGGAACGCCGGCACGCCCTGCGGGTCGCGGGGCACCATCAGCCGGCGGTTGTACCCGGCGCCGCCGGCCAGGCCGAGGACGTACAGGTACGGTGGGCCGCCGAGCGGGAAGCCGACCGAGAGGAACACGAAGAGCGAGGTGTACTCGCCCAGGTCGTCCCGCGGCCGGGCGTACGAGCCGACCGCGGTCAGGCCGCGACCGGCCAGGTCGACCGAGAGCATGCCGTCGTACTGCACGCCGTTGGCGCCGGTGACCTTGACCAGGCCGCCGGCGACCGACACCCCGGGCGAGGTGAACGACACCGACAAGCCGGCCAGGTCCACCTCCCAGGCGCTCAGGTCGGCCGGGTTGCGCAGCGGCACCAGCAGCGACAGGTCGTCGACGTCGACGGTGAGCCCGGCGACCGCCACGCCACCGTCGACGGCCACCCCGACCTTGCCCGGTCCGGACGTGGCCGCCTTGTAGAGCAGCGCCAGCTCGGCGATGTGCAGCGGACCGAAGCTCCGGTTGATCTCGAACCGGGCCTCGGCCTTCCCGCCGAAGAGCACCAGCCACTTGCCGCCGCCCCGCGCCACCAGCACGTCCAGCGGCGGGTTGGCCGGGGCCGCGTCGCCGCCCCCGCCGGTCTGCATCAGCGACGCCGCGACCGGGTTACCGCCGCCCCCGCCGGGGGCCATCGGGAAGCCCAGCCCGTCGAGCATGACCGCGCCGTCCACCACGGTCGGCCGCTTCAGCGCCGTCGAGCCGGTCAGCGCCAGATCGGCGCGGACGTGGGCGCTGGCCGCGCCGAGACGGAACCCGCCGGTCTCCACCAGCGCCTTGCCGGACGCGGCCGCGGCCACCCGGATGCCCAGCCCGCCCAGCCGCAGCACCGGCCGCAGCTGCGGCGCGGCAGCGTCGGCGAGGTCCAGCAGCAGCAGGCCGACCCCCCGGCCGGCCGCGCCCCATCCGGGGTCGACCGTGTCGGGCAGGCCGAAGCGCAGTTGCACGGCGGTGCTGCCGGCGGGCAGGGTCAGCGCGCCCTTCAGCACGACGCCGTAGCGGGCGCCGTCGGCGGCCACGGCGAGGGCCAGCCCGCCCGGCACCGGCACGTCGACCCCGGCGACCGCGTCGAGCGCCCCGCGCAGCACCCCGATCGGGGTGGGCAGGACGGCCGCCATCCGCATCCCGTCCAGGGTGTCGACGGCGACGTCCGCGGCGACGAGGATCTGCGCCGCGGTACGCCCGCCGGACCACAGCGGCTTGCGCAGCCACGGCTCGGCCGCGCGCAGCGCCAGGGTGCCGGCCATCGGCACCACCAGCCGCTCGGCGAGCTGGGCCAGCTCGGCCGGGTCGGGCAGCCGCAGCACCGGCGCGAGCTGCACGGTCAGTTCGCCGGTGCCGGCGTCGTCGGTGCCGAGCAGTCCGAGGCGTACGGCCAGCCCCTGGGCACTGGCCTGGATCGCCAGGCCGGCGCGCAGGGCGACCCCGAGGCCGGTGTCGACGTGCGCGCGGGCGGTCAGCGACGCGGTGACCGTGGAGTTGGCGTAGCCGACGTCGATGCCGGCGGTGATCGCCCCGGCGCTGACGTCCCGGACGGACAGCGCGAGCGCCGGCCGGGGTGCGGCGAGGTTGGTCCGCAGCTCGACGGTGCCGCCGAGCACCTGGGCGACGACCTTCACCTCCCCCGGCGTGGTCGGTGCCGGCACGTGCGCGGTGCCCAGGACCCGGCCGAGCAGCGCGGCGGCGGCGGACGCGGCGGCGGCGCCGGCCCCGGCGAGCGACCCGTCGGCGAGGTCGCGGGCCAGGTCGGCGAGGGCGCCGCCGCGGGCGGCGAAGCCGTGCGGGGCCTGCGTCGGGTCGTAGACGCCGAGCGCCGCGGCGACGGCGAGCGCGTCGTCGAGGACGGCCGGGCGGGGTTGGCGGGCCCCGAGGCCCTCGACGAGCCCGTCGAGCACCTCCGGCAGCAGCCGTTGCCCGGCCGCGGTGACCAGTGCGTCCAGCCCGGTGACGGCGGGCAGCAGGGTGACCGTGGTGCCCAGCGCGGCCGGGGTGACGGCCACCGTCAGGCCGTCGGCGTCGGCGCCCAGCCGCAGGTCGAGCGCTCCCCAGTCGCCGGGCAGCGGCAGGTGCAGGGTCAGTTCGCCGCCCGGCTGGACCTGCCGGTCGCCGTCGACGTCCAGCCGCAACGCGAGGTCCAGGGTGGCCGGGCCGGCGTCGTCGGTCCAGAGCACGATCGGGGCGTCGGTGCCGACCAGCAGCCGCAGTGCCCGGGTGTCGGCGGCGCCCACGTCCAGCAGGTCGACGGTGACGCCGCCGGGCAGGGTGAGGGCGTGCGCCGGATCGGCGGTCAGGCCCAGCGGGGCCGCGGCGAGCCGGAGCAGGTCGGCCAGCGGTGCTGCCTGCGGCGGCGCGCCGGGCGTGCCGGCGAAGGTGCGTCGCAGCCAGTCGGCCGGGTCGGTGAGCAGCCCGTCCAGGGAGGCCACCCGGACGTCCTCGCCGGTGAGTTGTTCCAGCAGGACGCCGAGCGCGCCGCCGACGAGCAGTCGGGGCAGCAGTGGGGCGAGCCGGGCGGGCAGGTCCGGGGCGGCCGGCCAGAGCGCGACCGGCTCGGGCAGCCAGGACGCGCCCAGCGACACCCCGTCCGTGGTCCGGGCGAGGGTGACCCCGCCGACCGCGAGCGCGGCCCGCACCTGCGGCGCGGGGTCGGCCAGCGAGACGGTGGTGGCGCCGGTCAGTGTCACCCCGTGGCCGAGCCGCAGGCCGGTGCCGGTGGTGCGGGCGGTGAGGCGCCACGGCTGGGCCTCCAGCACCAGCTCCACCGGCAGGCCGGCGAGCGGGCGGCGCCAGGGGCCGCCGCCGTCCGGGGCGCCGGGGTCGCGGGCCAGGCCGAGCAGCCCGGCGGTTCGGTCGACCAGCGCCGGCAGTCGCGGTGCCAGCCATCCGGTGGCGTCGGTACGCAGCGCGCCGACCGCGTCGGCGAGCAGCGCGGCCGGCCGCCCCGGGGCGGCGCGGTGCAGGACGCCGAGGGCGGCGAGTTCGTTCAGCAGCCGGGCCAGCCGGCCGTCGGCGGCGGCGATCCGGTCGAGTTCCCGCACCAGGGCGTCGAGCAGTTCCGGTGCCCGCGGGTCGGTCAGGTCGACCGCGGCGGCCGCCTCGCCGCGCAGCGCGGCGTCGTGCAGCACCACGTCGACGTCGGTGACCGGGGCGGCGACCCCGGCCCGCACCGTCGCTCGGACGGTGAGGGCGCGTACCCGGGCGGGCAGCGGACTGCCGGTGCCGGGTCCGCCGAGCAGCCACCCCTCGGGGCGGGCGACCCGGATGCGGATCTGCGCGGACGGGAGTTCGTCGGGCGCCGCCGGGTCCAGCGCCACCGCGCCGAGGCCGAGGCGTACGTCGACGTCGACCTCGGGGTCCCCGGCCGCCGGGCGGCCCAGGTCAAGCGCGAGCCGCACCGCGGCGACCGCGTGGCTGGGCGGTGCGACCGGCCCGGCTTCCTCGACGGTGTGCGTGGTCAGCGCGGCGAGCAGGGCCGCCCGCAGGTCGGGGTTGCCGTCGGCGGTGCCGAGGCTGCCGTGCAGCGCGAGCGCCGGCACGCCGGCCAGGTCCACCGGCGCGCCGAGCCAGCGGGTGAACGCGGCGGCGGGCAGCCTGTCGGGGCGGGCCTGCGCGCCGGG
>NZ_QGSW01000338.1:0-8539 GCF_003176715.1 Micromonospora sp. S4605 | reverse complement strand
GGGCGGCCGCGGGGTCGTCGGGCTGCGGGGCGGTGCCCGGCGTCACGGCCTCGGTAGCGGCGGGCGCCGGGTCGCGGTGGCGGCGGGCTCCGCCACGGCGCAGGAGCCCGGTCCAACGGCCGGCCGACTCGGCCGGTACGGCGTGGTCGGGGTGTTGGCCGCTGGGCGGAGGCTGGTGGCTGTCGTCGGGCCTGCCGTCGGCGTCGCGGCTGCGCGCCGGTCGTGAGGTCTCCACAGGTAGTTGAACGGGCCGGAGCGGGCCGGGGTGACGAGCCTGGCCGGCCCGACGTCAGGGTGCGGGCTGTGCCGCCGGTCAGCGGCCGGAAGGCGGGGGTGACGGGCAGGGGCGCTCGCGGCGGCCGGTCTGCGCGTCACGCGCGACCACACGGGTGCGCACGCCGGACGGACCGGGTGCTGCGACCCCGGTGCCGGGGGCGGGCCCGGCCGTTGACGGCCTGGCCACCGGCCCGGTCGGCCGCCGCGAGCGGCCTACACGAAGAGCCTAGCCGGGTGAGATGGGCCACACAATGGGAATATCGAAGCCGATCAGGGACCGACCGTAGTCGCCGCGGAGTGTCGGACCCCCGGCGTACCGTTGGGGTCATGGCGCTCGACATTCCCCGTCTCGACGGCCGGTTCCAGGTCGTCAGCGAGTTCCAGCCCGCCGGCGACCAGCCGGCCGCGATCGACGATCTGGAGCGTCGGGTCCGCGGCGGCGACCGCGCCACGGTGCTGCTCGGCGCGACCGGCACCGGCAAGAGCGCCACCACCGCGTGGCTGATCGAGCGGTTGCAGCGGCCGACGCTGGTGCTCGCGCCCAACAAGACGCTCTGCGCGCAGCTGGCCAAGGAGTTCAGCGAGCTGCTGCCGCACAACGCGGTCGAATACTTCGTCTCGTACTACGACTACTACCAGCCCGAGGCGTACATCCCGCAGACCGACACCTACATCGAGAAGGACTCCTCAATCAACGAGGAGGTGGAGCGGCTGCGGCACTCGGCGACCATGTCGCTGCTCACCCGGCGCGACGTGATCGTGGTGGCCACCGTCTCGGCGATCTACGGCCTGGGCACCCCGGAGGAGTACCTCGACCGGGCCGTCCGGGTCGCCGTCGGCCAGGAGCTCGACCGCGACCAGCTGCTGCGCCGCCTGGTCGACATCCAGTACACCCGCAACGACATGGCCTTCAACCGCGGCACCTTCCGGGTCCGCGGCGACACGCTGGAGATCATCCCGGCGTACGAGGAGCTCGCCGTCCGGATCGAGCTGTTCGGCGACGAGGTGGAGAAGCTCTACTACCTCAACCCGCTCACCGGCGACGTGGTCCGCGAGGTCGACCACCTGCTGATCTTCCCCGCCACGCACTACGCGGCCGGGCCGGAGCGGATGGAGCGGGCGATCCGCGACATCGAGACCGAGCTGGGTGAGCGGCTGGCCGAGCTGGAGCGGCAGGGCAAGCTGCTGGAGGCGCAGCGGCTGCGGATGCGCACCACGTACGACATCGAGATGATGCGCCAGGTCGGCTTCTGCTCCGGCATCGAGAACTACTCGATGCACATCGACGGCCGGCTGCCCGGCAGCCCGCCGCACTGCCTGCTCGACTACTTCCCCGACGACTTCCTCACCGTGGTCGACGAGTCGCACGTGACCATCCCGCAGATCGGCGGCATGTACGAGGGCGACGCGTCCCGCAAGCGGATGCTCATCGACCACGGCTTCCGGCTGCCCAGCGCGGCCGACAACCGGCCGTTGCGCTTCGACGAGTTCCTGGAGCGGGTCGGCCAGATGGTCTTCCTCTCCGCCACGCCCGGGCCGTGGGAGCTGGAGCAGTCCCAGGGCGAGTTCGTCGAGCAGGTGATCCGGCCGACCGGCCTGATCGACCCGGAGGTCATCGTCAAGCCGACCAAGGGGCAGATCGACGATCTCATGCACGAGATCAAGCTGCGTACCGAGCGGGACGAGCGGGTGCTGGTCACCACGCTGACCAAGAAGATGGCCGAGGACCTCTCCGACTACCTGCTCGAGAACGGCATCCGGGTGCGCTACCTGCACTCCGAGGTGGACACCCTGCGCCGGGTCGAGTTGCTGCGCGAGCTGCGCAAGGGCGACTACGACGTGCTGGTCGGCATCAACCTGCTGCGGGAGGGTCTCGACCTGCCCGAGGTGTCGCTGGTGGCGATCCTGGACGCCGACAAGGAGGGCTTCCTGCGCAGCGGCCGGTCGCTGATCCAGACCATCGGCCGGGCGGCCCGGAACGTCTCGGGCCAGGTGCACATGTACGCCGACAAGATCACTCCGTCGATGGCGGATGCGATCGAGGAGACCAACCGCCGGCGGGCCAAGCAGATCGCGCACAACGAGGCGCACGGGATCAGCCCGGAGCCGCTGCGCAAGAAGATCCACGACATCCTCGACGACATCTACCGCGAGGCGGAGGACACCGAGCAGAACACCCGGGTCGGCGGCGCGGTGCGGCAACTCTCCCGCGGCAAGGCTCCGGTCAAGGAGACCCGCAGCCGCGGCCGGGCCGGCGGCGCCGCACCCGCGCGTGAGGGCATGGCCCGGGCCGAGCTGGCCCAGCTCATCCAGGAGCTGAACGACCAGATGCTGGCCGCCGCACGGGAGCTGCAGTTCGAACTGGCCGCCCGGATCCGCGACGAGGTGGCCGATCTGAAGAAGGAACTGCGGGGGATGGACGCCGCCGGCGTGAAGTGACGCGCGGGCGGTCGTCGGGTCGACAGGACGGGCGGTCGGGGATGGACGCGGTCGAGGCAGCTGTCGACGAGGTCGTCCTCGGGGCGCCCGACGCCCGGCTGCGGCCCTTCGTCGACCGCTACATCGGCTATCGGGAGCGGGCGGCGCTGCCGCTGGTCCGCCGGGAGGTGGCCGGCGCCTTCGTGGTGGTCATCCTCGGCTGGGGCGCCCCGCTGGACGTGGTCGACCCGCGGGACACCGCCCGGGGCGCCCACCGGGTGGACTCCTTCGTCGCCGGCACGTTCGACGGCCCCTGCACCACCCGCCTGGTCGGCGTCGGCGAGGGGGTGGAGCTGCTGCTGGCCCCGTTGGCCGCCCGGCGGATCCTCGGCCTGCCGCTGGCCGAACTGACCAATCGGGCGGTGGGGGTGGCGGCGCTGCCGGGTGGCTGGCTCGACCGGCTCCGCGTCCGGCTGGCCACCGCCACCGACTGGCCGGCCCGGTTCGCGCTGCTCGACGCCGCGTTGGCGGCCCGGCTGGCGACCACCGAACCGGTCGACGCGCGGCTGGCGTGGGCGTGGCGGCGGCTCGCCGAGACCGGTGGCCAGGTCGCCGTCGGCGCCCTCGCCGGCGAGCTGGGATGGAGCCGTCGGCACCTGGCCGCCCGGTTCCGCGACGAGGTCGGGCTGACGCCGAAGACCACCGCCCGGCTGCTCCGCTTCCAGCGGGCCTACGCGACCCTGACCGCCGGGTCGGCCCTCGCCGTCGACCCGGCGGCCGCTCAGCGCGGCCCGAGCGACGCGACCATCCAGAGCGGCGTGACCGGCCCGAGCGGTGCGACCGGCCCGAGCGGTGCGACCGGCCAGAGTGGCGGGACCGGCCTGAGTGGCGCGGCCGGCCTGAGTGGCGCGGCCGGCCTGAGCGGCGGGACCGGCCTGAGCGGTCAAGGCGACCCGGGCGGTGCGACCGGTCGCGGCCCGGGAGGTCGGGGCGGGTCCGCCGGTCCGCTGGCGGGCGGCTGGGCCGAGATCGCCGCCCGCTGCGGGTACTACGACCAGTCCCACCTGATCCGCGACTTCCGGGAGTTCGCCGGCGACACCCCGACCGCGCTCGGGTCACATTCGTCCAATCCGGGGTGACCGCGTCGGCGGCAGACTCGGCGCATGCGAACCATCTATCCGATCTTCCGCTACCCGGACGCCCGCTCGGCCATCGACTGGCTCTGCGCCGCCTTCGGCTTCACCGTGCACGCCCGGCACGACGCGCCCGACGGTTCGGTGGCGCACGCCGAACTCACCCTGGACACCGGCATGATCATGGTGGGCGAGCTGCCCGACCCGCGACCCCGGCCGGGGGACGAGGACTGGTCGGTCTACGTGGCGGTCGACGACGTCGACGCGCACTGCGCCCGGGCCCGGTCGGCCGGCGCCGAGATCGTCCGGGAGCCGTTCGACACCGACTACGGCTCCCGCGACTACACCGCCCGTGACCTGGCCGGCAACGTCTGGTCCTTCGGCACGTACCGGCCCTGACCCGATGGCGGCCGGTCCGGCGGCCGGCCGCCACCGGATCAGCGGCGAGGCGCGACGCCAGCCGGGTGGACGGGGAGCGGTGATTGCGGTGAGCGAGCATGGTATTGCGCTGGGTGACCGTCCTGCGTACTCTCCCTCGGTGGGGAGGCGGGGATGCCGTTGCCAACGAGTCCGGTCATTCGACGTGCGCGGCTCGGCGCCGAGTTGCGCCAACTGCGCCGGCGGGAGGCACTCACCCTGGAACAGGTCTGCGACCGGCTGGGCTGGGCCTCGACCTCCAAGCTGTCCCGCATCGAGCTGGGGCAGAGCCGGCCGGACCTCGCCGACGTGCTCGACCTGCTGGACATCTACCAGGTACCGGCGACGCAGCGGGACGCGCTGATCGTCATCGCCCGGGACGCGGCCACCAGCCGGGGCTGGTGGAAGGCGCTCGGCGAGATGAGCGAGCGGCAGCGCACGTACGCGGAACTGGAAGCGGGCGCGGCGAGCATCGTGGACTACCAACCCGCCGTGGTGCCGGGGCTGCTGCAGACCCCGGCGTACGCCCGGTTGCGCATCGCCGCCGGACGGCTGCTGGACGGCGGCGTGGACGTCGAGGCCGACGTACGGGCCCGGGTCGCCCGGCACGAGGTGCTCCGCCGCCCCGAACCACCGCTGTACACGGCGCTGCTCGCCGAGGCCGCCTGTGACCCCGCCGGCGCCCCGCCGGAAGTGTGGCGGGAGCAGCTGCGGCACCTGATCGACCTGGCCGAGCTGCCGAACGTGACGATCCGGCTGCTGCCCCGGGGTGTCACCGGGCAGGGCGTGCAGCCACTCACCCCGTACTCGTGCTACTCGTTCCCGGACCCGGCCGACCCGCGCACGGTGATGCTGGAGGCGCTGACCACCGACGTGCGCCTGGTGACGCCGCCGGACGTCGACCGGTACGAGCGGATCACCGGCTGGCTTATCGGCGCGGCCCTGCCGGTCGAGGAGAGCGTCGCGGAGCTGGCCCGCCGCGCCGCCGGCTGACCGGGCGGGCCGGGCGCGGGTCACACGTGGCGGCGGAAGCCGCCCTCGGAGTCGATCACCTGACCGGTGATCCATCCGGCGTCCGGGGAGCAGAGGAACCGCACCAGCCGGGCGGCGTCCTGCGGGCTGCCCCAGCGCCCGCCGGGGAAGAGCCGCGCCACCGCCTCGTGGACCTCGGGCGGGGCGTAGCCGGTGTCGGTGGGCCCGGGATTGACACAGTTGACGGTGATGCCGGTCGGCATCAGCAGCGGAGCGAGCTGGACGGTCAGGTTCTCCACCGCCGCCTTGCTCGCCGCGTACGCCAGTTCGCCGGGCATCGGGCCGAGGCGCTGACCGCTGGAGAAGAGCACCAGCCGGCCATCCGATCCGGCGGTGAACGCCGCCGCGAACGCCTCGGCCAGCAGCAGGGTGGCCCGTACGTTGACCAGCAGGTGCCGGTCGATCTCAGCGGCGTCCAGCGCCCCGAGCGGGGTGTGCGTGGAGTAGGCGTGCACCGCCACCAGCGCGTCGAGCCGGCCGTGCCGGCGCACCGCCTCGCCGACCAGCGCGGCCGGCGCCGCCGGATCGAGCAGATCCGCCCGCTGGTAGGCCGCCGCGTCGCCCAACTCGCCCAGCAGGGCCGCCACGCCGTCGGGATCGCCACCGTAGGGCTGCGCCTCGTCGAACTCTGGCAGGCCGCTGAGCAGCAGCCGCCAACCGTCCGCGGCGAGCGTGCGGGCGACCGCCGCGCCGATGCCGATCCGCCGGCTCACGCCGGTCACCAGGGCCACCCGCTGCGTCATGAACGCCAGTCAACCGACACGGACGTCGAAGATCAACCGATATCGCCGCGCGAGTCACCGGGCCCGGCGCCCCCGAGCCCGTCGGGACCGGCGACCGGCGCGTGCGAGCGGACCTTAGAACGGGGGTACGACAGCCTCAGGCGGGCACGTCCACGAAGTGCTCGACCAGCGGCGGGTTGGCGAAGTACGGGCCGATCAGCTCCCGCCACCGGGTGAACCGGTCGCTGCCCCGGAAGTTCTCGTTGTGCGCCTCGACGGAGTCCCACTCGACCAGCAGCACGAAGCGGGACGGCGACTCGACACCCCGGGTCATCCGCACCGACCGGCAGCCGGGGGTGCCGGCGAGCACGGGATGCCCCTTGGCGTACGCGGCGGCGAACTCGTCCTCGTGTCCGGGCAGTACGTCGATGAGCGCGACCTCAAGCACCATGCCGGCAGCCTTTCACGGCGTCCCGGCGGGGCAGTGGCGCGGGGGGCTGTTCCCGGGGACCGGGCGCGCCTAGGGTGGGCGCGCGGAAAGGGGAGCGGCATGATCGACTGGCTGACCGGCACGGCGTTCACCGTGGCGGGCACCGGCACCACCCGGGCCGAGTTGCTGGGCTTCGCCACCGGGGCGCTCAACGTGTGGCTGGTGGCCCGGCAGCGGATCGCCAACTGGCCGGTCGGCATCGTCAACGTGCTGCTGCTGATGCTGCTGTTCTGGACGGCGGGCCTGTACGCCGACGCCGGCCTCCAGCTCGTCTACGTCGCCCTCGGCCTGTACGGGTGGTGGGCGTGGCTGTACGGCGGCGAGCGGCGCTCCCGGCTCACGGTCAGCCGGACCGGTCGACGGGAGTGGTGGGCGCTGGCGGCGGCCGGCCTGGCGCTGACCGTCGGGCTCTGGGCACTGCTGACCCGGGCCACCGACTCCACCGTGCCGCTGCCGGACGCGCTGACCACCGCGCTCTCGCTGCTGGCCACGTACGGGCAGACCCGCAAGCGGGTGGAGAGCTGGTGGCTGTGGATCACCGCTGACCTGATCTACATCCCGCTCTACGCCTACAAGGGTCTCTACCTCACCGCGCTGCTCTACCTGGTCTTCCTCGGGCTCTGCGTGCTCGGCCTGCGCGAGTGGCGGGCGGATCTGCGCCGCCAGGCCAGCGCGACGCCGGTGCCGCCCGGCCCGGCCCCGGTGGCGGCATGACCGACGCGACGCCCCGGCCGCCGGCGGCGGTCGCCGACGGCGCGCTCGAAGCGACGCCCCGGCTCTCGGCGGCGGTCGTCGATGGCGCGGCGGCGGCGCGGCCCCCAGCGGACCGCGCCGACGGCGTGGCGGACGCGGTGCCGGTCGGCCGGCAGCGGACCGCGTCGGGCACCGGGCCGGCGACGCCGGAGTTCCGGCACGGGATGGTGGTGGGCAAGTTCTACCCGCCGCACGCCGGCCACCACGCGTTGATCCGGGCGGCCGCCGCCCGGTGCGCCGCGGTCACCGTGGTGGTGGCGCCGTCGCGCCGGGAGTCGATCCCGCTCGCGGCCCGGCTGGCGTGGCTGCGCGAGGTGCACGCCGGCACCCCGTGGGTCCGCTTCGTCGGCCGGTACGACGACCACCCGGTGGACTACGCCGACCCGGCGGTGTGGGACCTGCACTGCGCCGTGTTCCGCGACGCGCTGGGCGGCCGGCCGGTCGACGCCGTCTTCTCCTCCGAGGCGTACGGCGCCGAGCTGGCCCGGCGCTTCGGCGCCGCACCCGTCGCGGTGGATCCCGCGCGGCGGCGGGTGCCGGTCTCGGGGACCGCGGTGCGCGCGGACCCGGTGGGCCACTGGGACCAGCTCAGCGCCCCGGTGCGGGCCTGGTTCGTCCGGCGGGTGGTGGTGGTCGGCGCGGAGTCGACCGGCACCACGACGATGGCCGCCGCCCTCGCGGCCCACTTCGGCACCCGCTGGGTCCCCGAGTACGGCCGGGAGTTGACCGCGCGGAAGTTGGCCCGGTTGCGCGAGCGCGACCCGGCGGCCACCGTCTTCGACGTCAGCTGGGACCGCGACGACTTCGCCGAGGTGGTCCGGGAGCAGCAGGCGGCGGAGGACGCGGCGGCCCGGTCCAGCGGCCCGCTGCTGATCTGCGACACCGACGCCCGGGCGACCGCCGTCTGGGAGGAGCGCTACCTGGGCTCGTCGTCCGCGCGGGTGCGCGCGGCGGCCCGCCGGCCGGCGCTCTACCTGCTCACCGACCACGTCGGGGTGCCCTTCGCCGACGACGGGCTGCGCGACGGCGAGCACCTGCGGGCCTGGATGACCGACCGGTTCCGGACGGAGCTGGCCGGCTGCGGGGTGCCGGTGGTCGAGCTCAGCGGGCCGCACGAGCGGCGGCTGGCCCGGGCGGTCGCCGCCTGCGAGGAGCTGCTGGCGGCCGGCTGGTCGCTGGCCGACCCGCTGGTCGCCCCGCCCGACCAGGAGCACCTAGCCTCCTAGGACGCTCGACGGGGTGTGCGCCTGTCTCTTATACACCTCTGACGCTGCCGACGAACAGCCTTGTGGAGAGCT
>NZ_QGSW01000371.1:0-8570 GCF_003176715.1 Micromonospora sp. S4605 | reverse complement strand
CCGCCCGACCCAGCCGGGCACCCACCTCGCCGTCGTGGGTCACCACGACCACGGTGGTGCCCCGCTCGGCGTTGACCGTCTCCAACGCCGCGAGCACCTCGTCCCGGCCCGGCCCGTCGAGTTGGCTGGTCGGCTCGTCGACCAGCAGCAGCCCGGGCCCGGCCGCGAGCCCCTGCGCCAGCGCGGCCCGCTGCCGCTGGCCCGGGCTCAGCTCGCCGACGCGCCGCCCGCCCGCGCCGGCCAGGCCGACCAGCTCCAGGATCGCCTCCGGCGGGTCGAGCCGGCGGCCGGGCAGCCGCGCCGCGGGTCGCTGCGCCAACCAGACGTTGCGCGTCAGCGACACGTACGGCAGCAGGTTGCGTTCGGCGCCCTGCAACACCGTGCCCACCACGGCGCCCCGCAACGCGGCGAGCTGCCTGGTCGACAGCCGCGACAGGTCGTGCTCGCCCACGTAGGCCCGACCGGCGCTGGGCCGCATCAGGCCGCCGAGGATCGCCACCAGGGTGGACTTGCCGGAGCCGGACGGGCCGACGAGCGCCAACATCTCGCCGGCGGCGATGTGCAGGTCCACCCCGGACAGCGCGACCACGTCCCCCGACCCGGTGGGGTAGATGTGGATCAGCCGGTGGCAGCTGACCGGGGTGCCCCCGTCGGGCGGCGGCGCGCTCACCGGCCGGCCCGCCGGCGTACCGAGGCGGCGAGGACCCGGCCGAGGACCGCCGCGGCCAGCGCGAACAGCGCCACCGCGGGCACCGTGACCAGCAGCAGCCCGCCGGCATCCGGCCAGTCCGGTATCGGCACGGACGACCGCCCGTCGCTGAACAGCCGCTGCCCGTGCCGGGTGAGCAGCCACATCGCCACCGCCGCGAACACCCCCGCCGCGGTGGCCGCGGCGACCGGCCAGCCGTACCCGCCGCGGACCGCGCGCGGGGACAGCCCCTGCCGGCGCAGCGCCACCATCGTGGTGACCCGGTTGCGCTGCTCGGCCACCGCCATCGCGACCAGGCCGGCCGCCCCGATCAACACACCGGCCAGCGCGGCGAAGAGGTTGAACCCCAACGCCAAGGCGGGAGCCTGGCTGGCCAGGGTCCGGCGCTCGGCGCCGATCGTGCGCTCGTACCGCACGATCAGGCCCTGCGCCCGCAGCCGGTCGAGCACGTCGGCGGGCGCCGTCCGGCCCAGCCACACCTCCTTGTCGCCGCTCTGGCCGCCAACCGCGCGCCGGTCGGCGTGCTCCAGGTCCAGCACCAGACCGGACTCCCCGAACCGCGGCAGCCGGGCGGCGAATCCGGCGACCAGCGCCGTGGCCGGGGTCGAGTCGAGGGCGTCGTACCGGACCGACCCGAGGTTGGTTCCCGCCGACCGGGTCAGCCAGCCGGGAAGCACATCGGGCGCGTCGGCGACGGCGACCGCGATCGGATCCGGCCAGCGGCCCTCCGGCACGTCCAGGACCAGCCCCGGCGCACTGCCGCCGGCGGCCGTCAGCGAGAAGAACCGCTCGTCCGACGCCCGCCACCGACCGACCTCGGCGAAGTCGGCGGCGGTCAGCCGGACCGTGTCGCCGTCCCCGGCGCGCACGCGCAGCTCCTCGAACCGGACCCGCAGGGGTCGAGGGGTGAGCGGGGTGGCGATCTCGAAGTTGACCAGCCGGCACGGCGACTCGCACTCCGGCACCGGCACCCGGTACGCGCCCCGGCCGGTCTCCAGCGGCCGGTCCGCGGTGATCCGGCGGCTGCCGGACCGGCTGGCGACCGAGACGAACAGGCGCGGTTCGGCGCCGGCGTAGGCGGCCTCGTCGTAGTCGACGGTGACCACCACGGTCAGCGACCAGCCGCGCAGCTCCACCGGCTCGGCCGGTGGCCGGGGGCGGAGCGTGCCGGCGATGTCGGAGAGCCGCACCCCGTACGACGGGTGCGGCGCGGCGACCGCCGCCAGCCGGTCGGAGTCGACGGCCAGCAGCGGCAGGTCGCCCCGGCTGGTCCTGCTCCGCGCCACCACCGCCATCGCGTACCGCCCCTCGGGATCGACCGCCCGGACGGCGTCCAACAGGTGCTTGCGGGACAGCGCGTCGACACCGACCACCCGGGCAGCGCCGACGTCCACGGTCGCCCGGTCCGCGTACGCGGCGGTGGCCAGCTCACGCGTGGCGGCGGTGAACGCCAGCATCGCGACCACCACCGTGAGCAGCGCGATCAGCGGCCGGAAGCGGGGCTGCCGGGCCACCTGCACCAGCGCCAGGCCGGCGGCGTTGCGGCCCCGGGCCAGCAGCCGCGCGCCCACCGCCGCCCCGACGGTCATGGCGAGCCGGGCCAGCAGCACACCCACGGCGAGCGCGCCGACGACCGGCGCCAGCAGCGCGAGCCCGGACGGCGCCCCGCCGGCCCGCAACTGCACCACGGCGGCCACGGCGACCGACAGCGCCACCACGTCGCCGATGCTCGCCCGCCAGCCGCGTACCCGCGAGGGCACCCGGCGCAGCAGGTCGACCACCGGCGCGGACAGGCTGCGGGCCTGGGCCAGCAGCACCGCGGCGAGCGCCCCGACCGCGGCGAGGGCGGCGTACCCGACAGCGGTGGGGTCCAGCGCCACCGCGATCTCGCCGGCCAGCGTGTGCGCGGCGAGCAGGTCGACGGCGGCCAGCCCGGCCAGGCAGCCCAGCGGGATCGCGGCCAGCGCCGGCACGGCGTGCTCGCCCACCGCCAGCGTCCACAGCCGCCGGCGTTGCACTCCGCGCAACAGCAGCAGGCCCTGCTCCGGTCGGCGCAGGTCGGCCGCCGAGCTCACCGCCATGAAGAGCACCAGCCAGCAGAGCAGGACGAGCAGCCCGGCGCCCAGGGTCACGCCGACGGCCAACTGGTCGCGCTGCACCGTGACCCGGTGCAGCAGGTCGGGCAGGCTGGTGCTGGTGCCGAGCCGGTCACGCCCGGCGTTGCCGCTGGCGGTGGCGACAGCGGCCCGCAGGTCGTCGACCGACCCGGTGCGTACCAACCGTTCGGTGACGAACAGGTCGGCGGTGGGCCGTTGCAGGATGGCGTCCTTGTCGGCCAGGCGGGCGGATCCGCCGCCGGTGAAGATGGCGTCCCGCGCGCTGCCCACCGAGGACGCGGGGGGCGGGCCCGGCGCGGGCGGCGGGAGGTACTCGGTGCCGAGCCAGTACGGCGCGGACGGGTCGAGCGGCCGGTAGACGCCGGTGACCCGCAGCGGCACACCAGCGAAGGTCAGCTCGCCGCCGGCGCTCACACCGAGGTGGGTCGCGGTGTTCGTACTGACCATCACCTCGGGTCGCTGGCCGCCGGCGGTGGGCGCCGGGCAGGTGCCGGTCACCGCGACGCGCTCGCAGATCCCCTGCCGGAAGACCAGGGTCGACGCGACGGTGCCGGCCGGGCCGGCGGCGACGCCGGGAGCCTGCGCGCCGAGGACGACCTCGAAGCCGGCCGCGGCGAACGGCTCGACCTGACCGCGGAACGCCGCCACGCCGGGATCGGTGGGGATCCCCGGATAATCGGCGATCGAGCTGAACCGCACCCGACGCTCGTCGGGCCCGGCGACGGCGAGTTCCTGACTGGCCAGGGCCTGACCGGCGGCGGCCACGTACATCGGCGCGGCCGCGGCCGCGGCGCTGGCGAGCACCGCGAGCAGGAGCACCGCCAGCGCCTGCGCCCGGCGGGCGGCCAGTGCTCCCGCGATGACGGCCAGCATGGACGGTCATGCTAGTCAGCGACGAGGCCACCGGCCGTCCCGCGCACGCGGATCGATACCGGCCGGTTACCCGACGTCCCGGACCCGCCCGCCGCCTGCCGGGGGCTGATGCTCACCGGGAGGCGTCAACCGCGCCGCAGCTCCGCCGCTCCGTCGGCAAGGTGCAGTTCCGCGTCGCAGGCGGCGGCCACCTCCGGGTCGTGGGTGGCGAACACGACCGCCGCGCCCCGGCGGGCCTCGTCGTGCAGCAGGTCCAGCACCCGCTGCCGGTTGCCCGCGTCGAGTTCGCTGGTCACCTCGTCGGCGAGCAGGACTCCGCCGCGCAGGGCCAGACCGCGGGCGATCGCCGCCCGCTGCTGCTGGCCGCCGGAAAGTTCCTCGACCAGCTGGTCGGCCTGACCGGACAGACCCAACCGGTCCAGCGTCCCGGTGGTGACCTGGCGCGCCCGCGGGGCCGCCATGCCCCCGGCGACGAGGACCACCTGCACGTTCTCCGCCGCGGTCAGGATCGGCGCCAGGCCGTGGTCCTGCGGGACCAGGACGATCCCGAGCGTCACCGCGTGGTCGCGGTCGCGCAGCGACTGCCCGTCGACGGTCACCGTGCCGGCGCGCGGTCGCAGCAGCCCGGCCATCGCGTGCAGCAGGGTGGTCTTTCCCGCGCCCGACGATCCGGTGAGCGCCAGCACCCGACCCGGGTGGACCGCCACCGAGACGCCCCGCAGCACGGGCGGGGCGTCGCCGTATCCGACGGACGCGTCATGGATGGCCAGCATGTGGTTGCGCCACCTCCGGGGGCCGGGCGCCAAGCAGACTGCCACGTCCGGCGCACACCGCACAACAGGCCCTGGGCGTACGGCTCGCGGCCTTTTCGGTCCCGGACCATCGTCGTCGCCCACGGCGCGGACCGTCCGAACGCCGCCCTATCCTGGCCGGGTGCTGTCGCAGGTGACCGGGCTGTCCCGGCATTTCACCGAGGAGACCCTCCGGACCTACCTGCTGAGCCGCGCGGTGCGCCGGGACGACGGCTGCCTGATCGTCCGCGGCTACGGCAGCCGGCGCGGCGTGTACCAGAAGCTCGCCGGTCGGGCGTGGGCGCACATCGCCGCCTTCGCCGTCCTCGTCGGCGGCTACGACCCGGCGCTCGGCGTGCACCACCTGTGCGGGGTGCCGGACTGCATCGAGCCGACCCACCTGCGCCAGGTCACCCACGCCGAGAGCTGCCGCGGTCGGCGGCAGCACCCCCGGTGCCGTAACGGCCACGACCGGGAGGTCGATCCGGCGACCGGCCGCTACCGGAAGGTGTGCCGGGTCTGCAACCGCGACGCCCAGAAGCGGTGGCGGGAACGCCAGGCGGCGCAGGTCGCCGAGGCACGTGCCGGCCACGGCCGGTCCACGCCGACGAACCCCTGACGCTTGTTTCGCGACGGGCTCTGGTGTGCACGTACGGTGTCGGCACCGTGTCGCCGGTGGTCAGGCGGGCCGGGTGGCCCGCCCGACCACCGGCCGCTAGTTCGCGGTCATCACGGTGAAGGTGAATCCGGTGCTCGTGGTACGGCGCAGCGGAATGTCGCACTTGATCCGGCGCAGCACCTCGTTCCTGCTGAACCCGAGACCTTGCGCGATGAGCCGGTCCGGACGCACCGGTACCGGATCCTCGAAGACGACCCGCACCTGGACCGGCCACGCCTCGTCGAGCCAGGTCGACGGGGTGTCCAGTCGCCAGGCCCCCGCCCAGTCCAGCGCGAAGTGGTTGCGCCGGGCGAGCGCCGGATCCAACAGCCTGGCCGCCACCAGTTCCGGATCGTTGACGTGGTAGCCGTGCAGCTCGGCCGGGCTGAAGGATCTGGCCGGCGTGCGCTCGTGCACGGTGAGCTTGCTCGTCCGATCGCAGGACACGCACCGGACAAGCAGCCACACGTCCAGCAGCTTGCCGTTGGCGTTGACCCGGAACCTGCCCTCGCCGGTGGTGGCCGACTCCGATCGGCAGTCCACGCACCGCAACGACAGCAGCGGCAGCCTGGTGCGACGAACGACCCAGGGCAGCACGATATGAGGTTGTGAAGACACGATTTTTCTAGACCTGATCTCGCTAGACCTGACACGAGGCCGATTACGCGCGACCTCAGACGCTGTTTGCCGGGCGCACAAGGGCAGCCCGCCAGCACCGACGGAAGCGTCGGCTACCGGGCGCGGAAGAATGTGTCAGGTCTAGAGAGCAGGCGGGGTCACGCGGTTTTGTCCTCTGTCCTCACGGCGACGGGCCGCAGGCAACCTACGGGAGCCCGGACGCGAGGCTCAACCGGTTTCCGACCGGAGCCTCGTCAGTGCCAACGTGCTCGCCCTCATCAGGCCGACGGGGCTCTCATATAGTCACGCGGTGAACGTGGAGCAGGTTCGGGACGCGTATGCCTCCGTCGCAGACCTCTACATCGAGCTGTTCGGCACGAGCCAGCAGGTTCATGCCGATGACCTCGCCTTCATCGCGCGCCATCTGTCGATCCAGCCTGGCAACGTGCTCGATGTGGGCTGCGGACCGGGCCATGTCACCGGGTACCTCCGGTCGCTGGGTGTCGACGCGACGGGGATCGACGTGGTGCCCGAGTTCATCGCCCATGCGCAGGCCGCCCATCCGCACGGTAGGTACCAACTCGGGTCGATGACGAGCCTGGACGTCGAAGACAGTTCCATCGCCGGCATCCTGGCCTGGTTCTCGTTGATCCACCTACCGCCCCAGGACCTCGACGGGGCACTCGCCGAGTTCCGGCGGGTGATCACTCCAGCCGGCACCCTGGTGGTCGGCTTCTTCGACGGCGACGAGGTCGCTGCATTCGACCACAAAGTCGTGACGGCCTACCGCTGGCCCGCTGACGAATTCTCCGAGCGGTTGGCGCGCGCCGGCTTCCTGGAGGTCGAGCGCCAGCATCGGCCCAGCGATGGCACCCACCGGCCGTACGCCGCGATCGCGGCGGCCTCGGACGAACGGTGAGCTGAGTCGACGAGTCTCCACCGCCGAGCGAGCCACGGGGAAATCCGGGCCGGTCGGCGGCCCGCGGCCGCTTCACCGCGGCCAATCGGGCGTGTCCTGCTCTGAGCGAGCATGGGCAGTCATACGTCGGCCACTGAAATAAGCACTCACTCCGCGCCGAACCATCGCCATTATCCAGCCGCCGACATGAGCTAGCGCTCGGGGCCCGCTGTGTGCTGTACTGCACTAAGGGGGCATTTCGACTGTTCGAGACTGGGGCGTCAAGTCAGTGGACGAACGCGAACGAATCATAGAAGAGGCGCTCGGTGCCACGATCGCCGATTTACTTGGCGATGGCGAGCGCAACAAGGCGCTCTGGCGTGAAGCACTGAATCCGGACCGGCTGACCTGGCTGGATGGCAGATTGGCTGCCTACTATGCCGGCAAGGAAAGTCCGACCACCCCACCGAATGAGCTTCATCCTGCTCTCTTCGAGTCGGAGATGTATTACAATTTCGGCGGTTTGACGATGTTTGGCCCCCGTCGGCCGCCACGGACTGCGGTTATCAGCGAGGATCTCCGACAGGCACTGCTCTACGGTCATGGCGTTGCACTTTACGATCCAATTATCGGCATCTCAAGCGGAGGAGCGCCGAATCAGCGCTCCGTTGTGTTGCGCGGCGCCCTCGAATTCTGGCATCAGTTCGGCGCGCTGGTAGAAGCAGATGTGGTCAGGCTGGAACCGCCAAACTATCGCGAGTTCCCCAGCGTCAACGACGCGGAGGAGAAGTGTCTCGATCTCATCTGTCAGAGCCCGGACGGGCGCAGGGCGCTCCTAGAGCTCTTTGACGAACTTCAAGAGAGCTTCTCAGGGCGACCGGTCGATTGGGTTGGCAGGCCGAATCAACCCGAGCGCGCCAACCGCAAACGTGCCCAGCGGTTTCGGGAGCATCTCCACTATGTAGAGCTCAGCACCCACGACATGTTCCATGCGGTGAGTCTCGACCTTCCGCGGTTTCTATTCAGTCGGCTGATGCCGGCAACCGACGTCTGGCTGCCGTCTGCGCAGCATCTGGGGTACTACCTGCTGTTGGCGCAGCATGGGCTTGGGCAAGTCGACGCGGATCTTGAATTCATGCTTCTGCAGAGCTTGGCAACGGTACATCTGCCGGCCTTGAACGATCTCCCAGTACGCGATGTGGTAAATCTCCGACGCGATTCCGAAGTGTTGGAGGCTTGGCGCCAGTCGCTGCGCGATGCGCTAGCAGAGCTAACGGTGATGACTGAAGGCGGGATGGCCGACACGGCCACTCAGCGCCAGCTACGCAATCACCTGGCAGGGGTAGCGAGCCAGACCACATCGGCGCTAAGGAAGGCTCGCTCCGCTCCGTTCTCTGACGCGGCTCGGTCCATGACATTCGGCGTAATGGGCGGAGCTACCGGAGCAGCTTTCGACGGACTCCGAGGATTGCTGGTGGGAACGGCAGCCGCAGCTGTCTCGAACGCGGCCCAGGCCACCAGCACCATTTTCTCCGAGCGGGCGCAGCGCAGCGCGCTTAAGGCGCGTACCCAGCACGCCCTCTTGTTTGAGGAAGCCCAACCAGGCGAAACCACGGAACAGCGCCGTAACCGCGTGCTGGCGCGACGCCTCAGGCGCACCTCACTTTAAGGCGCACCAGCACTCCCACATGCTGCGCCACACGTTCGTCACCACCATGCTCGACGCCGGCGTCAGCCTCCGCGACGTCCAGACCGCCGCCCGCCACGCCGATCCATGAAGGCTCTTCGAAGTTGAGCGGGGCTTTCGGCTGGGGCGACCCGAATGTGAAGGGCTCGCAGCCCATCGGTGATCATCTGAGTGTCGAGTTCGGATGGTCACAAGTGAAGAGCTGCGAGCATGGTCAAC
>NZ_QGSW01000370.1:0-8636 GCF_003176715.1 Micromonospora sp. S4605 | reverse complement strand
GATGCCGGGTGCCGGGGGCGGTGCCGGCAGCGGGTGCCGGGGGTTGCGCGCCGGTGGCGGGAACCGGGCGGGTCAGAGCCAGCCGCGCCGGGCTGCCTGGTAGGCCAATCCCGGGCGGGTGTCCACCCCGGCGGCCGTCATCAGGTCGGCCAGCCGGCGCTGCACGGTACGCCGGCTGACCCCGAGCTGGGAGGCGATGGACTTGTCCGGCACCCCGGCCACGAAGAGCGAGAGCAACCGCACCTCGTCGGCGTCCGGCTGGTATCCGTCGGCGTCGTCACCGGCCGGCGCGGTGGCCGACCGCAGCGGGATCGCCACCCGCCAGTGACTCTCGAAGAGGGCGATCAGCGCGTCGAGCAGTTGGCTGCTGCCGATCACCGCGGCGGTCGGCTCGCCGCCGTCCCGGTCGGGCACCAGCGGGCAGATCGCCGTCCGGGCGTCCACGATGGCCAGCCGGACCGGCAACCGGTCCAGCACCCGGGCCTGTTCGCCGGCCCGGACCCCCTGCTCCACGTCGGCCAGCGCGCCCGGTTCGAGGAGCATCTCCCGCTCGTAGATGGCCCGGTAGCGCACCCCGCGGGCCAGCGCGTCGAACTCCTCGACGTTCTCCTCGCCGGACATCGCCAGCGGGTTGGCCCGGCAGAACCACAGCACCTCGTCGCGGGCCGAGTTCTGCAGGTCGCGCAGCCGTTCCCGGAGCACCCCCGCCCCGGTGATCACCTCGACCAGGTGGTCGGCGTCGTGCCGGCGCAGGCCGGCGCGGTACTCCTCGGTCAGCCGGGTGACCGCCACCCGGGCCGCCTCCAGCGCCTCCTGCCGGCGCAGCAGCGCCTCACCGAGCGCGACGTCGGGCGCCAGCGGCCGCAGCGGCCCGTCCGGGTCGGGCCCGGTCGGCAGCACCAGCCCCTTGCCGCGCAGGGCGGCCAGCTGGGCGACGACCTCGGCGCGCGGGCGGCGCAGCCGCCGGGCCAGCTCGTCGACCCGGGCCACGGTGAGCTGGACGAGGCAGCGGTACAGCTCCTCCTCGTCCGCGGTCAGGCCGATCACGTCCAACACGGGGCTGAACTGTACGACGCCGCGACCCACGGCCTCGCCGGCTGGTCAACTGTCGGGGGCCGCGTCTACTGTCGGGTGCTGTGCTGGAAGAGCTGCGCATCACCGGACTGGGCGTCATCGAGGACACCACGCTGCCGTTGACCGGCGGGATGAACGTCATCACCGGCGAGACCGGTGCGGGCAAGACCATGGTGGTGACCGGCCTCGGCCTGCTCTTCGGTGGCCGGGCCGACGCCGGGCGGGTGCGGGCCGAGCCGGGCCGTGCCGTGGTGGAGGGGCGGCTGCGGCTGGCCGGCCGGGTCGCCGAGACGGTGCACGCCCGGATCACCGACGCGGGCGGCGAGCCCGACGAGGACGGCTCGGTGCTGCTCAGCCGCACGGTCACCGTCGAAGGCCGGTCCCGGGCGCACCTGGGCGGCCGCAGCATGCCGGTCTCCATGCTCGGCGAGGTCGGTGAGCAGGTGGTGGCCGTGCACGGCCAGTCCGACCAGCTGCGGCTGCTGCGCCCGGCCGAGCAGCGGGCGGCGCTCGACCGGTTCGCCGGCCCGGAGCACGAGAAGCTGCTCGACGCGCTGCGCGAGGCCTACACCGGCTGGCGGCGGGTGGTCGACGACCTGGCCGACCGGCGGCGCAACGCCCGCGAGCGCAACCAGGAGGCCGACCTGCTGCGGCTGGGCCTGGACGAGATCACCCGGGTCGACCCGCAGCCCGGCGAGGACGACGAGCTGAAGGCCGAGGCGCAGCGGCTGGAGCACGCCGAGGGGCTGCGCACCGCGGCCGGGCTGGCCCAGCAGTGCGTCGCCGGCGGGGTGGAAGCCGCCGACGACACGCCGGACGCGACAGCCCTGCTCGGCACCGCGCGGCGCACCCTGGAGGCGCAGGCCGGCACCGACCCGGCGCTGGGCGAGCTGGCGGCGCGGCTGGAGGAGGCGGCCACCCTGGTCGCCGACGTCTCCGCCGAGCTGTCGGCCTACCTGGCCGCGCTCGACGCCGACCCGGCCCGGTTGCAGGCCGTCTACGAGCGCCGGGCGGCGCTGCGCGCGCTGACCCGCAAGTACGCCGACGACGTGGACGGGGTGATCGCCTGGGCCGAGCGGGCCCGCACCCGGCTGTCCGACCTGGACACCTCCGACGAGCTCCTCGACGAGCTGGACCGGGAGGCCCAGCGGCTGGCCGGCGAGGTGGCCGACCTGGCCGGCCGGGTGTCGACCTCGCGTCGCGAGGCGGCCGCCCGGTTCGCCGAGCAGGTCACCGTCGAGCTGGCCGGGTTGGCCATGCCGCACGCCCGGATCGACGTGGCGGTGCTGCCCCGTCCGGCCGGGCGGGCCGAGCCCGCGTTGCCGGTCAACGGGGTCGAGGTCGGCGTCGGCCCGGACGGCGGCGACGAGGTCGAGCTGCGCCTGCTCGCCCACCCCGGCGCGCCAGCGCTGCCGCTGCAGCGCGGCGCCTCCGGCGGTGAGCTGTCCCGGGTGATGCTCGCCATCGAGGTGGTCTTCGCCGGCTCCGGCGGCCCGCCCACGCTGGTCTTCGACGAGGTCGACGCCGGGGTCGGCGGCCAGGCGGCGGTGGAGATCGGCCGCCGGCTGGCCCGGCTGGCCCGCAGCCACCAGGTGCTGGTGGTCACCCACCTGCCGCAGGTGGCCGCGTTCGCCGACCGGCACCTGGTGGTGGCGAAGGACACCGGGGGCGCGGTCACCACCAGCGGGGTGCGCGTCGTGGAGGACACCGAACGCGCCCGGGAGCTGGCCCGGATGCTCGCCGGTTTGCCGGACTCGGACCTGGGTATCGCCCACGCCGAGGAGTTGTTGGCGGTGGCGGCCCGGGAAAGGCGGCCGTGACCCCGCCGATTGTGACCACAGGCACACCGGGCCGCGCCCCGGTGTGCTTCCCTGGGTAGGCGGCCCTGCTCAGGCATGTCGCGACAGCAAACCCTGCCTCACATGCCAGGATGGTCACGATGCGTCTACCCACGTTGCGCCGGACCCGGATCACGGAACCCGGCCGGATCGTCGGCACCGCCCGGCTCGACCGCCGTACGAAGCGGCTGGTCGGGCGGCTGCGTCCCGGCGACATCGCGGTCATCGACCATGTCGACCTGGACCGGGTCGCCGCCGACTCGTTGGTCGCCGTCGGTGTCGCCGCGGTGCTCAACGCCAAACCGTCGGTCTCCGGTCGCTACCCGAACCTCGGCCCGGAGGTGCTGATCGGTGCGGGCATCCCGCTCCTGGACGACCTGGGCGAAGGCATCTTCGAGCAGATCCGCGAGGGCGACGTCGTCCGGATCGAGGGCAACACCGTGTACGTCGGCGACGAGCCGGTGGCGCACGGCAGCCTGCAGGACGCCGAGACGGTGGCCAAGGCGATGGCCGACGCCCGGGAGGGGCTCTCGGTGCAGTTGGAGGCGTTCGCCGCCAACACCATGGACTACCTCAAGCAGGAGCGCGACCTGCTCCTCGACGGGGTCGGCGTACCGGAGATCCAGACCCAGATCCAGGGCCGGCACTGCCTGATCGTGGTCCGCGGCTACGACTACAAGGCCGACCTGGACGTGCTGCGCCCCTACATCCGGGAGTTCAAGCCGGTGCTGATCGGCGTGGACGGCGGCGCGGATGCCCTCGTCGAGGCCGGCTACACGCCCGACATGATCATCGGTGACATGGACTCGGTCACCGACGACGTGCTGCGCTGCGGCGCCGAGGTGATCGTGCACGCCTACCCCGACGGCCGGGCGCCCGGGCTGGCCCGGGTCACCGGGCTGGGCGTCCCGGCGGTGACCTTCCCGGCCGCCGCGACCAGCGAGGACCTCGCCATGCTGCTGGCCGACGAGAAGGGCGCCTCGCTGCTGGTCGCGGTCGGCACCCACGCCACCCTGGTGGAGTTCCTCGACAAGGGGCGCGGCGGGATGGCCTCGACGTTCCTCACCCGGCTCAAGGTCGGCGGGAAGCTGGTCGACGCCAAGGGCGTCAGCCGGCTCTACCGGCAGAGCATCTCCGGCTCATCGCTGCTGCTGCTGGTCCTCTCGGCGGTCGCCGCGATGGCCTCCGCCGTGGCGGTCTCCACCGTCGGCAAGGCGTATTTGGGCGTGGTCTCCGAGTGGTGGGACAATTTCGTGTTCCAGCTCGGCCAGCTCTTCTAGCTCCCCGACGATCAAGAGGCTGCAAGCGTGATCAATTTCCGCTACCACGTGGTGTCCCTGACCGCGGTGTTCCTGGCGTTGGCGATCGGCCTGGTGGTCGGCACGGCCGCCCTCAACGGCCCGGTGGCCGACTCGCTCAAGGAGAACGTCAACGCGCTGCGCAAGGACAACCAGCAGATGCGCCAGACGGTCAACAACCTGGAGCGGGAGCTGGAGATGGAGGAGGACTTCGCGGCCGAGATCGCCCAGGTCGTCCTGCCCGGCCGGCTCACCGGCAAGCGGGTGCTGGTGCTCAGCCTGCCCACCGGTCGCGACCACACCGAGGGCGTGGTGAAGATGCTCCAGCTCGCCGGCGCCGACGTCACCGGCCGGGTCGACCTGCAGGACAAGTTCATCAACCCGGACAACAACAACAACCTGCTGGAGCTGGCGGTGACCGCGGCCCGCCCGACCAGCGCGCCGACCTCCGGCCTGCCGGGCAACGGGCACGGCGTGGAGACCTCCAGCGCCCTGCTGGCCAGCGTGCTGCTCGACCGGTCGCCGGGGGCGGCCCCGGTCAGCGAGGCCGACCGGCGGGCGGTGCTGGCCGCGTACAGCAACGCCGGCTACCTCACCACCGAGGACCGGGTGACCGGGGCGGCGGAGGCCGTGGTGGTGGTCAGCGGGCAGCCGTACGTCGACAAGGACTCGGCCAAGAAGGACGAGTCGGTGGTCAAGGTCGCCGAGCAGTTCGACCGCACCGGCGCGATCGTGGTCGGTGGCACCGGCTCGGCCGGCGGCAACCTGGTGGCCATCGTGCGCGGCGATCCGGTGCTGACCCAGACCATCTCCACCATCGACAACGCCAACACCATCCAGGGCCAGCTGGTCACCACCCTGGCGCTGGTGCAGCAGCTCAACGAGAAGAAGGCCGGACAGTACGGCGTCGGCGACAACGCCGCGTCGCTGCTGCCTAGACTGCCCCAGTGAGCGAAGGACGTACCCGGGTGTCCGGCCTGCCGGCCGTGGACGGGCCGGGCCGTGGCGGCGCGACGGCCGCCGCCGAACGGAGCGGGGGAGCACCGTGAGCGCGAGGAGTGAGCCGGGTCTGCGAGCCCCGCAGTCGCGAACTGAGGTGGCACCGTGAGCGCGAGGAGTGAGCCGGGTCTGCGAGCCCCGCAGTCGCGAACGAAGGTGGCACCGTGAGCGTGCTGGGTCGACTGCTGATCGCCGGGGCCGGTGCGGCCGCCGCCCGGTACGCGCTGCGCGAGGTGCGTACCGCCCCGGTCGGGCCGGCGCTGGACCGGACGAACTTCCGCGGCCGCGCGGTCAGCCTGGCCGCCGGGCCGGCCCTGGCCGTGGGCGCGGCGGGGGCGGGCGCGTTCGGCGCGACCAGCGCCGCGTCGGGTGCCGCCGCGCTGGTCGCCGGCGTCGGGGCGGGCGCGGTCGGGCTCTACGACGACGTGGTCGGGGGGCGGCCGGAGCAGAAGACCGCCAAGGGCTTCGCCGGGCACCTCGCCGCGCTGCGCGAGGGGCGGGTCACCGCCGGCCTGATCAAGATCGTCGGGGTGGGCGCCGCCGGTCTCGGCGCCGCCGCCCTGCTCGCCACCGACCCCCGGGTCGCCGCGCACCCCCGCCGGCAGCGTCACGGCGCGTTCGGTCGCGGCGTGGACGTGCTGCTCGGCGCGGGGGTGGTGGCCGGCACCGCCAACCTGCTCAACCTGCTCGACCTGCGCCCCGGGCGGGCGCTGAAGTCCGGAATGCTGCTCGGCGCGCCGCTGGCCGGCGGCCCGCACGGCGGGATCGCCGCGGGCGCGGTCGGCGCCGCCGCCGGCCTGCTCCCCGACGACCTCGGCGAGCGGGTGATGGTCGGCGACAGCGGCGCGAACGCCCTCGGCGCGGTGCTCGGCGTCGCGCTGGCCGCCCGTACCGGCCCGGTCGGCCGGGCCGGCGTGCTCGCCGTACTCGCCGGCCTCACCGCGGCCAGCGAGAAGGTGAGCTTCACCCAGGTCATCCAGCGCACCCCCGGGCTGCGCGAACTCGACGCGCTGGGCCGTCGCGCCGACTGACGTGACCACACCGGCACCCCTCGCCGGCGCCGGCCGCGTCGCCGGAGCGGCAGCGCTCATCGCCGTCCTCACCGTGCTCAGCCGGCTCGCCGGCTTCGGCCGTACCGCCGTCTTCACCTGGACGCTGGCCCCCACCGACCTCGGTGGCACGTACGTCGTCGCCAACCAGGTGCCGAACTTCATCTTCGAGATCGTCGCCGGCGGGGCGCTGGCCAGTCTGGTCGTGCCGCTGCTGGCCGGCCCGGTGGCGGCGGGGGACACCGCGAGCGTGGCCCGCACCACCGGCGCCCTGCTCTGCTGGACGCTGGCCCTGCTGGTGCCGCTGGCCCTGCTGGTGGTGCTGTTCGCCGGGCCGCTGGTCGGGGCGCTCGGCGAGGGCCTGAGCGCGGCCCAGCAGCACAGCGGCGAGCGGATGCTGCGGGTCTTCGCCCCGCAGCTGCCGCTCTACGGGGTGGGCATCGTGCTCACCGGCGTGCTCCAGGCGCACCGCCGGTTCGCCTGGCCGGTGATCGCGCCGCTGCTGTCCAGCCTCGCCGTGATCGTGGTCTACCTCGGGTTCACCGCCGCCGAAGGCCGGCTGGCCACGGTCACCGACGTGAGCCGGGGCGGGGAGCTGTTCCTGGCGGCCGGCACCACGGCCGGCGTGGTGGTGCTCTCGCTGTCCCTGCTGATCCCGGTCCGTCGGCTGCGACTCGTGCCACGGTTCGGGTTCGGCTTCCCCGCCGAGGCCCGTGCCCGGGTGGGTGGGCTGGCGGTGGCCGGGGCGGTGACGGTCACCGCCCAGCAGGTAGCGCTCATCGTCAGCCTCAACCAGGTCACCTACGGCGCCGCGGCCAACCCCGGTGTCTACAACCTGGCGCAGGCCGTCTACCTGCTGCCGTGGGCGGTGCTGGCGGTGCCGCTGGCGGTCGCCGCGTACCCCACCCTGGTGGCGGCCCGGGCGACCGGCGACGAGGGTGGCTACCGCGCCACGCTGGCCCCGGCGGTGCGCGGCGTGCTGCTGTTCAGCTTCCTCGGCGCCGCGGCGCTGATCGGCACGGCCGTTCCGGTCGGGCACTTCTTCTTCGACGGCGCGGCGGCGTCCACCGCCGCCGGGGCGGTCGCCGGCTTCGCCCCCGGGCTGCTCGGCTACGGGCTGTTCGCCCTGCTGAGCCGCGCGCTGTACGCCCGGGGCGAGACCCGGGCGGCGACCGGCGCGATCGCCGCCGGTTTCCTGGTGGTGCCGGCGGCGGCGCTGGCCCTCGGCGCGCTGCTGCCGCTGCGCGACCGGGTGCCGGCCGTCGCCCTGGCCAACTCGGTCGGGATGCTGGTGCTCGGCGGGCTGCTGCTGGTCGCGGTGCGCCGCTCGGCCGGGGCCGCCGCGCTCGCCGGGGCGGCCCGGGCGGGTGGTGCCGGGCTGCTCGCCGGCGTGCTGGCCGCGGCGGCCGGCGCGGCGGCGGCACACTGGCTGGCGGCGGCCGGTGACGGGACCCCGACGACACTCGCGGCACTCGTGCAGGGCATGCTGTCCGGAGTCCTGGTCGGCGTGGTGTTCCTCGCCGTGGCCCGGCTGACGGACCGGCGGGACGTGCAGCCGCTGCTCGCGGGGGTGCTGCGGCGGCTCGGCCGGGGGCGCCGGGCCGGCGGGGCGCGGCCCGACGGCGTGCCCCCGGAACGGGGAGACGGGAAGGAGACGGTGTCCCGGTGAGCGCGTGGCGTGCGCCCGCGGGCCGCACGGCCGGCGACGGGAGTCGTGCCCGATGAATCCGGTACGGCAGGGGACGGGTGACCGGCGGTCGGCGGTCGCCGGGCGGAGGGGGTCGTGGTGACGCAACCGGCACCGGTTCCCGGCTGGCACGGCACGGTCGGTCTGCTGCTCGCCTCCAGCACCGGCGGGGTCGGCCAGCACGTCCGCTCGCTGGCCGCCGGGCTGACCGCCGCCGGCGTCCGGGTGCTGGTCTGCGGCCCGGCTGCGACCCAGGAACAGTTCGACTTCACCGGCGCCGGGGCCCGCTTCCACCCGGTGGAGATCCCGGCCAGCCCCACCCCGGCCGACGCGCGGGCGGTGGCCGCGCTGCGCCGGGCGCTCGGCGCCGAGCCGGTCGACGTGCTGCACGCCCACGGCCTGCGGGCCGGGCTGGTCGCGGTGCTCGCCCGGCCCGCCGTTCCGGTGGTGGTCACCTGGCACAACGCGGTGCTCGCCGGCGGCCTGCGCGGCGGCCTGTCCCGGCTGGTCGAGCGGATCGTCGCCCGCGGCGCCCGGGTCACCCTCGGCGCCTCCGCCGACCTGGTGGCGCGGGCCGCCGAGCTGGGCGCCGCGGACGCCCGGCTGGCCCCGGTCGCCGCGCCGGCGCTGCCCGCGCCGCGCCGCCGCCGGGCAGCCGTCCGGGCCGAGTTCGGCGTCGCCGCGGACCAGC
>NZ_QGSW01000368.1:0-8867 GCF_003176715.1 Micromonospora sp. S4605 | reverse complement strand
CCCACACCGAGCACGCCTGACCGGCCCCGCCCCGCCTCGGCCCGACCCACGTCACGGGTGATCAAGAGGTTCGCGTCAGGATCCGGCCCGGATCTGACGCGAACCCCTTGATCACCGGGGCATCACCGCAGGATCACCGGGGTCAGGAGCGGGCGGCGGCGCGGCGTTCGGCGTCGGCCTTCATCCGGGCGGCGCGGTCGATGTCGGCCTGCTGGACGGCGGCGACCGAGCCGAAGATGCTGACCGCCTGGTAGTAGGTCCAGGCCAGGCTGTAGCAGGCGGGCCGGACGACGGAGTTGTACCTGGCGCAGACCCGCTTCAGGTCCTCGTAGAAGGCGCTGTCCAGCCGGGACTTATTGGCCGGGAACTGGCCCATCGCCTTGTAGTTGCGGTACCCGAAGTCGTGCCGGTAGCAGGAGAGGTTGAAGGTGAACCCGAGCGGGTTGTCCGGGCTGGACGAGCAGTAGTCGGTGGACCAGTCGAACGCGTACTCGGCCCAGGCACTCTTGTTCAGTCGGGCGGCGTTCCAGGCGTTGTAGCTGGTGGCGCTGGTCTGGGTCCAGCTGGACAGGACGGAGAGCTTCTGCTCGGGCGTGACGGCGGCGGCCGGGCTGGCGATGCCGAGCGCGACCAGCAGACCGAGTGCGCCCGAGGCGAGGAGGGTGGCGAGACGACGGGGCATGGCGGACCTCCGCGAGGGTGTGCGGAACTCTTGTTACCGGCGGGTTACCGGGTGTCGATTAGTGTCGATGAAGCATCCGCCCCGGATCTTGTATCGCTGCGAACTATTGGTGACATCAGTTGAAACAGACGAATGCCCCGGGCGTCAGGGACGCCCGGGGCATTCGCTCGGTGGGTCAGTGTACGAAGTGCGGCGGGCTGAGCGGGCTCTCGTTCGCCAGCCGGTCGAGCGCGGTCACGTAGTAGGTGTAGCGCTTGCCCGGCTCGGCGGTGGTGTCCACCCAGGACTGGACCGTGCCGGGGGTGGCCCGGACGGTGTCCACCAGGTGCGCGGCGTCCGCGACGTCGCACTTGCCGGCCAGGTCGAGGCCGTCGAAGCGGTAGATCGCGTACGAGGTGGCGGTGCCGAGCGGGCCCATCCCGTCGGCCGGCTGCCGCCAGCGCAGCCGGACCCCGGCGTCCTCCCGGGCCGACCCGGTGACCACCGGCATGAGCAGCGGCTTGGCCGGCAGGTGTGACATGGTCGGGATCAGCGCCGGGCGGGAGTAGTGCTCGGCGGCGTAGATGTCGGTCGCGCCGAGCCGGTTCGCCCGGACCTGGACCGCCGAGAAGTGCACGTTGCCCAGCACCTCGGGGTGCGACCGGTTCAGCGTCAGGTGGTTGGACAGCTCCTGCGGGTTCATCCAGAACGAGCCGTACACCGGGTCACCGCTCTTGTAGTCGGCCTGTCCGATGTAGAGCTGCACCCGGGTGCCCTTCACCACGTCCGCCCACCACGGCACCAGCCGGGCGTAGTCGGCGGCCGGGTACTGGCCGATGTACCAGTACAGCTGCGGCACCACGTAGTCGATCCACTCCTCCTTGACCCACTTACGGGTGTCGGCGGAGATGATGTCGTACGACTGGCTGCCGGTGGTGTCCGAGCCGAGCGGGTCCACGGACTTGTTACGCCAGATGCCGAACGGGCTGACACCGAACTTCACCCACGGCTTCTCGGCCTTGATCTTGGCGTTCATCTCCTGGATTAGCAGGTTGATGTTGTCCCGCCGCCAGTCCGCCTTGTTGGTGAAGCCGCGGTTGTACGCCGCGAACGTCGCGTCGTCGGGCACCTGGTGGGTGCCGCTCGGGTACGGGTAGAAGTAGTCGTCGAAGTGCACGCCGTCGATGTCGTACCGCTTCACCGCGTCCATCATCGCGGTCTGCACGAACTCGCGGACCGCCGGGATGCCGGGGTTGTAGTAGAGCCGGCTGCCGGCGACACCGGCCGGCGGGTACGCGAAGACCCAGTCCGGGTGCTCCCGCGCCGGGTGGTTCGGGGCGAGCTGGTTGATGTCCGCGCCGGCGCCGCTCGGGGCCGGCATGGAGACGCGGTACGGGTTGAACCAGGCGTGGAACTCCAGGTTCCGCTTGTGCGCCTCTTCGACGACGAAGGCCAGCGGGTCCCAGCCCGGGTCCTTGCCGCGCACCCCGGTCAGGTACTCCGACCAGGGCTCGTGCGGCGACGGCCAGAACGCGTCGGCGGTCGGGCGGACCTGGACCACGACGGCGTTGTGGTTCAGCCGCTCGGCGAGGTCCAGCCAGCCCAGGTATTCGGCCTTCTGCGCGGCGATCTGGTCCGGTGCGGTCCAGGACGCCTTGGTGGGCCAGTCGATGTTGGTGACGGAAGCGATCCACATGGCCCGGAACTGCCGCTTGGGCGTGGCCGGGTCGGTGACGCAGGTGGTGGTGGCGGAGACGTCGGTCGCCGCCGCTTCGGTGGCGTGCGCGGGGGTGCTGGCGACCAGCGCGCCGAGCAGTGCCGCGGCCAGCCCGGCGGCTCCGAGCCGAGTTGCCTTCATGCGGTGTGTCCCTTTCGTGGGGATCCCGTGGTAGGTTTCATCGCGGCGGCCCTCGGCAAGATTCGCCGTTGGCTATCTGCCGCTGGTAGGAAATTTTCACACCTGGCGTGCGTGCGCAAGGGGTCCGGGCCGGAACGGTCCGTCCGTCGGATAGGCGCCCGTCTGCGCCGGGACGTCACGTTCCTGCCGGTGATCGGGCGCACACCTGGCGTGCTGACCGGGTTGTCCCGATGGATGGCGGTTGACGGGGATCCCCGCTGGGTACCGACGGCGGTCACCGGCCGCCACCGTGGTGGTCGGCACGGTGGGAGGGGTGACCGCGTGTCCGTGCTGCGTACCAAACCGATCAAGGACGTGCAGGCCCAGAGCGAGGCCGACGGCGGCGACGGCGGACCCGGGCTGAAACGGCGGCTCGGCGCGGTCGACCTGACCGGCTTCGGCATCGGCATCGTGATCGGCACCGGGATCTTCACCCTCACCGGCATCGAGGCCCGGGACAGCGCCGGCCCCGGCGTGGTGATCTCCTACGCCATCGCCGGCGTGGTCGCGCTGCTCGCCGCGCTCTGCTACGCCGAACTGGCCTCCAGCGTGCCGGCCGCCGGCAGCGCCTACACCTACGCGTACGCGACCATGGGCGAGATCGTCGCCTGGATCATCGGCTGGGACCTGCTGCTGGAGTTCGCGCTCGGCGCGGCGGTGGTGGCCCGCGGCTGGTCCGGCTACCTCGCCGAACTGTTCGACCTGCCCGCGGCGTGGTTCGCCGAGGACGGCAGCGTGGTCAACCTCGGCGCGATCGCGATCGTGCTGCTGCTCGGCGTGGTGGCCATCGTCGGCATCCGGGAATCCGCCCGGGTGACCAACCTGCTGGTGCTGGTCAAGGTGGGCATCTGCGTCTTCGTGGTGCTCGCCGGGGCGTTCTTCGTCAAGGCCGCCAACCTGACCCCGTTCATCCCGCCGGCCGAGCCCGCCGGCGGTGGCGAGGACGGCATCAAGCAGCCGGTCACCCAGGCGCTGTTCGGGCTGGAACCGTCGGTCTTCGGGTTCGTCGGCGTGCTCAGCGCCGCCGCGGTGGTCTTCTTCGCGTACACCGGCTTCGAGGCGGTGGCCAACCTGGGCGAGGAGACCCGCCGGCCGCGTCGGGACCTGACCCTCGGGCTGCTCGGCACGCTGCTGGTCTCCACCGTGCTCTACATCGGTGTCTCGCTGGTGGTGGTCGGCATGGTGCCGTACACCGAGATCGACCGCGGCGCGCCGATCGCCGCCGCGTTCGAGTCGGTCGGCGCCGGCTGGGCCGCCGTGCTCGTCTCCATCGCCGCGGTCGCCGGCCTGACCAGCGTCATCCTGGTCGACCTGGTGGCGATGGGCCGGATCGGCTTCGCCATCAGCCGGGACGGGCTGATCCCGCCGTCGATCGCCAAGGTGCACCCGCGCTGGGGCACCCCGTACCGGATCTCGGCCATCATGACCGTGGCCGTCGCGCTGCTGGCCGGCTTCCTGCCGCTGTCCGCGCTGGCCGACCTGGTCAGCATCGGCGCGCTCTGCGCGTTCGTGCTGGTGTCGATCGCGGTGCCGATCCTGCGCCGCAAGCGCCCGGACCTGGACCGGCCGTTCACCGTGCCGTTCTCCCCGGTGCTGCCGATCGTCTCGGCGCTGGCCTGCCTCTACCTGATGCTCAACCTGTCGGTGGAGACCTGGCTGCGGTTCGGCGCCTGGATGCTGCTCGGCGCGGTCATCTACTTCGGGTACGGGTACCGGCGGAACCGCCTGGCTCGTCGTTCGTCGTCTTCCCGGGAACCCGCCTCCGTCTGATCATTGCGGTGGGATTCCGGTTCCGGTTGGGGTTTTCGGGGAGCCCGGCCCGCTCCGGGGGGTCAGGCTTGATCCCTCCGCGGGCCGGGCTCCCCGGAAACCTTCGGTGGTCGGCCGCCGCGGACCGGTCACGTTGAGAGTTCCTGGTCAGGGCTTCTGCTGGGGCTCGGCGGTGGGGCCGTTGACCTGGGGTTTGCCGTTGGGCCAGGTGACTTCGTCGAGCCAGACCTGGCGGCCGGGATCGATGCTGCCCTCCTGGCCGGGCGGCCAGGCGTGGTAGAGCAGCCAGGTGCGGCCGTCCTTGACCACCATCGAGGCGTGCCCGGGGCCGGAGGCCACCTCGTTGGACTTCAGGATCGGGTTCTCCGCGGCCTTCACGCACGGGCCGGTGGGTGACTCGCAGACCGCGTAGCCCTCGGCGTACTCGGCCCGGTCGTAGGCGTTCGCGGCGAAGAAGAGGAACAGCCGGCCGTCCTGGCGGTGGAAGAACGGGCCCTCGATCAGGGTGCCCTCCCACGACTCGGTCTGCTTGAGCAGCCTGGCCGGCTCGCCGACCAGGCGCAGCCCGTCGTCGGAGAGGCGCTGCGACCAGAGCCAGGTGTCCACCCCGATGGCGTTGCCGTCGTTCTTCCACAGCAGCCACAGGCTGCCGTCGGTGTCCCGGAACGGGCTCGCATCGATCGAGCCGCCCAGCTCCGCCTGGCAGATCAGCGGCCCGGTCGAGTCGTCCCGGTACGGCCCCTGCGGCGTGCTGGCGACCGCCCGCCCGACGCACTGCCGACCCGACTCGCGCCCGGCCACCGTGTAGTAGAGCAGGAACCGGTCCGGGGCGAGTTGGATCGCCTCCGGTGCCCAGGTCTTCCCGGCGTCCGCCCAGCCGGGCAGCTCGGGCAGCGCGTCGCCGACCGGAGTCCAGTCCACCAGGTCGGGCGAGCTGAGCACCGGGACGTTCCGGCCGCCGGCGTTGGTGTGGAACAGGTACCAGGTGTCGCCCACCCGGATCGCCTGCGGGTCGGGCGCGTCGGTGCGTACGACCGGGTTGGTGAACATGCTCGGGTCGCTCCCGGTGCTCGTGGGTCTCGGATCGTCGGCGCCACCGCCGCAGCCGGCGGCGAGCAGCGCGGCGGCGAACGCCGCCGCCGCGCTGCGCCAGCGGGCGGTCATCCCTTCAGGCCGCTGCGGGAGACACCCTGGATGATGTGCCGCTGGGCGAACACGAAGAGGATCAGCACCGGCACGCTGGCCAGCACCGCACCCGCCATGATCACCGGGTAGTCGGTCACGTAGGCGCCCTGGAGCAGGCCCAGGCCCGGCGGCAGGGTGAGCATCTCGGGGCTGAACAGCACGAAGATCGGCCAGAGGAAGTCGTTCCAGTTGGTCAGGAACGACAGCACCGCCAGGGTGGCCAGCGCCGGCTTGGACAGCGGCAGCACCACCCGGACGAAGATCTGCCACTGGTTGGCGCCGTCCAGCACCGCGGCCTCCTCCAGCTCCCGGGGCAGGGAGAGGAAGAACTGCCGGAGGAAGAACACCCCGAACGCGCTCGCCGCGCCCGGCACGATCACCACGGTGAGGGTGTCGATCCAGTCCAGCGTGTCGACGATCAGGAAGTTCGGGATGATCAGCGAGGTCGGCGGGATGAACAGCGTCCCGACGATCAGCGCGAAGCTCACCCCCCGGCCGCGGAACCGCATCCGGGCCAGGGCGTACGCGGCCATCGCGGCGGTCACCAGCACCAGCAGCGCGTGCAGCGTGGCGGCCAGCATGCTGTTGAGGAACCAGCGCAGCACCGGGTTCGCCGAGTTGTCCACGATCTGCTCGTAGCCGTACCCGGAGACCGGCTCGGGCAGCCAGGTGGGCGGGATCTGCTGGGCGCCGGTGTAGGTCTTCAGCGAGGTGATGACCATCCACACCAGCGGGGTCAGGAAGACCAGGGCGAGCGCCACCAGGGTGGCGTAGAGCGCGGCGCGGCGCAGCGCGGTGCCCGGGGCGCGGGTGGCGCCGGCGGGCCGGGCGGCGGCGGTGCGGGTGGGCGTCGTCATGGCGGTCCCCTCAGTCTTCCCGGTAGCGGAAGAGGCGGAAGTTGGCGATGCTCACCACCGCCAGCATCAGGGCGAACACGATGCTCATCGCGGCGGCCCGGCCGGCGTCGTTGTCCCGCAGCCCCTCCTCGACGATGAACCACACCACCGTGCGGGTCTCGGTGCCCGGCGCGCCCTGGGTGATCAGGAACGACTGGCCGAACACGTTCGCCGAGGCGAGCACGGTCGTGGTGATCACGAAGAGCAGCACCGGACGCAGCCCGGGGAGGGTGACGTGCCGGAACCGTTCCCAGGCGCTGGCGCCGTCCACCTTCGCCGCCTCGTGCAGCTCGGCCGGGATGTCCTGCAGGCCGGCCAGGTAGATCACCGCGTTGAAGCCGGAGGTCCACCAGACGGTGACCCCGACCAGCGACACCCAGGCCCACGGCACGTCCGTCACCCACGGGGTGTCCGAGGGCAGGCCGACCGCGCCGAGCAGCCGGTTGACCAGGCCCAGGTTGGCGTCGAGCAGGAACCGCCAGAGCAGGCCGATCACCGCCACGCCGAGCACGTACGGCGCGAAGTAGACCGCCCGGAAGAAGGTCCGGCCGGGGAACGAGCGGTTCAGCAGCAGCGCCAACCCCAGCGGAACCACCACCAGCAGCGGCACCGAGAACACGGTGAAGATCGCCGTCGCCCGGACGCTCTGCCACCAGTCGCCGTAGACGGCCGAGTCGCTGGAGAACAGCTCCCGGTAGTTGTCCAGCCCGACGAAGGGCCGGTTGGGCAGCTGGAAGTCCCACTGGTGCACGCTGAGCCAGACGCCGAGCAGGATCGGCAGCAGGCCGAAGACCCCGAACAGCACGAGGTACGGGGCGAGGAAGAGGTACGGCGTCAGCCGACCGGTCCGGCGCGCCGAGGCGCCCCGGCGGGCGGCGCCGGACGCCGGGGGCGGCGCGTCACCACGCGCCGCCCCGACCTCGATCACGTCCGCCACGGGGAATCAGCTCCCGTACTTCTTGCGGTTGTCCTCGAGCTGCTTGTTGGCCTTGGCCGCCCCGTCGTCCAGCGCCTGCTTGGGCGACTTCTTGCCCAGTGCGGCCTCGTTGAAGGAGTTGTAGAAGGTGGTCATGACCTCGCCGAGGCCCGGGGCCGCCGGCGGGAAGGCCGCGTACTCCAGCTCCGGGGCGAGCGCGTTGACCTCGGTGAGCGCCTTGAACTCGGCGCTGTCCCGGACCGTCTTGCGGGCCGGGACCTGGCCGCCCTTGGCCCAGTCGAGGGAGTGCTGGCTGAGCCAGTTGATGAAGACCTTCGCCGCGGAGACCTTGTTGGCGTCGTTGGCCCGCTGCTTGACGATGGTGAAGTTGTGCGAGTTGGCCCAGGCCGCAGGCTTGCTGCCGATCTGCGGCAGGGGCGCGACACCCCACTGGATCTCCGGGCTCTTCTTCAGGTCGTTGATCTGCCAGATGCCGTTCCAGTTGAAGGCGTTCTTGCCGCTCTTGAACGCCAGGTAGTCGGCATCCTGGCCGACGTTCGCCGGGGAGTGGCCCTGCTTGATCAGGTCGACCAGCCAGGTGCACGCCTCGACGGCCTGGTCGGAGTTGAAGACCGCCTTGGTGGCCTCGGCGTCGAACACGCTGCCGCCCCACTGGTGGACCAGCGAGTAGAAGGTCATCCCGCCGGTGAACTGGAACGGGCTGACCCAGAAGCCCTGCACGCCGGACTTCTTCAGCTCGGTCAGCGCGGCGGTGTACTCGTCCTTCGTCGTCGGCGGCTTGTTCGGGTCCAGCCCGGCGGACTGCATGACCCCCTTGTTGTAGTAGAAGCCGAGCGGGTGCATGTCCAGCGGGATGCCGTACCGCTTGTTGTTGTAGAGGCCGCCCTGCCAGACGGTGGGGGCGAAGTCGCCCTCGGAGAGCTCCAGGGTCTTGGCCACGTCGTCCAGCTCGGTGATCACGCCGCGTGCGGCGAAGGTGGCGAGCTGGTCCATGTGCATGACGGCGATGTCCGGGCCGTTGCCGCTGGAGGCGGCGCCGGGCAGCTTGTTGTAGTAGTCGTCCCACTGGTAGGTGGCGATCGACACCGCGATGTTCTGGTGCTCGGTGTTGAACTGGTTCACCAGGGCCTTGAAGATGTCGCCGTCGCCGCCGGTGAAGCCGTTCCAGAGCTTCAGGTCGACCTTCGGACCGGTGTAGTCCTTGCCGCCGTTGCCCGTCGCCGGGCCGGACGCGTCGTCGTCGCCGCAGCCGGCCAGCGTCAGCGTGGCCGCGGCGCCGAGCCCGAGCCCGAGGCCGAGCAGCCGCCGCCGGCTCATGTCGTTCTGCATCATGGCTGGTATCTCTCCTTGGGGGACGGGGTGAAATTGTGCCTGGTCAGGGCTGGTCCGGCGTCAGAAAGTGTTGTGATACCTCGGCGTGATCTTCGTTGGCCGTGTCGGTGAAGATCGTGTCTGTGTCGTTGTGTCTGTAAACCGGCGTACGAGTCCTCTCTGACCGATCCGCAATGGGCGGTGATCAAG
>NZ_QGSW01000366.1:0-8967 GCF_003176715.1 Micromonospora sp. S4605 | reverse complement strand
CCGGGTGGTGGTGCGGGAGAGGGGGCTCTCAGCTGCCCGAATCTTGCAATCGAGGCTGAAAGATTTCGGAAAGATTACAAGCGCGTTGCAGCGGCTGTCAACGTATGGAAATTCGTCGTTGCTTGCGGCGGGCTGTCGAGGGCGGATGCCACTACACGCGGCGGGCGCCCGGACGGTTCGACGACCGGACGGAAATTTTTCCCGGGTCGGTGATCCGACCGCGCCGTCGCTCCGTACTCGATGGGGGAGCAGGGTCGGCCGGCGGTGCGCCGCCGCGAGACGATCGAGGAGCAGATGGCCCGGGTCAAGCAGAACCAGAAACCGGCCACCGTCCGGACCACCAGCACCAGCCGGGGCGTCCGTACCCGGTCCCGGCCCGCGATGGCCGTGCTGACCGTGTCCGCGATCGCCGCGCTGTGGGCGGGGACGATGCTCACCGGCGCCGGCCAGACGGCGTACGCCTACGGCTTCTTCTTCACCGAGTTCTTCGCCGGCGTGATCGCCCTGGTGGCGTTGAGCCTCACCGTGATGCTCGGGCTGCTGGCCACCGACCGGCTGGTGCTGCTGATCCGGCACCGGGTGCTGCTCCAGTCCGCGCACCGGGCCACCGGCATCCTCGGCGTCGCCGGGCTCGTCTTCCACGTGCTGACCAAGGTGGCCACCGGCCGGGCGGCCAGCACCGACGCGATCGTGCCGTTCGTCGGCGGCGGCGGGCTCTACGTCGGCCTCGGCACAGTGGCCGGGCTGCTCATGGTGAGCGTGCTCTGGACCGGCATCGTCCGGGCCCGGTTCGCCGGGGTCGGCCCGAAGTGGCTGTGGCGGACGCTGCACTCGACCGCGTACCTCTCCTGGCCGTTCGCCATCCTGCACGGGCTCAACGCCGGTCGGCCGGCGAGCTCCTGGGTGGTGCTCAGCTACCTCGCCTGCGTGCTGCTGGTCGTGCTGGCGCTGCTGGTCCGCCTCTCGGTGACGTTCGGCCGGCGCACCCGGGAGCAGCACCAGGCGGCCGCGATGAACCAGGCCCTGGCCGCCCGACCGGCCGAGGACGGCAACGGCCGGTCGCTGCTCGGTGGCCTGTCCCGCCGCCGTGCCGAGGGCGACCGCGCCGGCCGGGACAGCAGCTGGGCGGAGACCACCCTGGCCGGCACCTGGACCGCACCCGGCGCCAAGCGGCGCGACCCGGAGCGGTTCACCGTGCCGGTGGTGCCCGAGCCGGGGTCGCTGCGCGAGCCGGTCCGCCCCGCCCGCCGCCGCGACCAGGAGCTGGTGCCGACCGCCCGCCGGCGCCGCACCGAGGAACGGGAAGCGGTGGCCCGCAGCCGCGAGGACGAGCTGGAGCCGGCCACCCGGCGCCGCCGGGAGGAGGAGCCGGAGCGGCGGGCGACCCGCCGGCGCGGCGAGGAACCGGAGCGCGCCGAGCGGCGGTCCCGCCGGGCCGAGCAACCGGCCCGGTCCGGCCGCCGCCGGGACGAGGAGTTGACCCCCACCGGCCGGCGCCGCCGCGACGCCGAGGACCTGGCGCCGACCGGCCGGCGGGGCCGGGACGACGAGGAGCTGGCGCCGACCGGCCGACGCCGGCGGGGCGACGAGGAGAGCGGGCGGATCAGCCGCCGGTCCCGGGTCGAGGTCGACGCAGACGCCGGCACCCGGTACTCGGCGCCGCCCCGGCGGCGGGCCGACGAACCGGAGGAGCCGTGGGACAGCCCGCGCCGCTGGGAGGCCGCCGAGCCGATCTCCGCGGGCCCGATCTCCGCCGGGCCGATCTCTGCCGGCCCCGTCTCGGCCGGGCCGATCTCGGGCGGGCCGATCTCCGCGGCGCCGCGCAGCGGCGGGGGCCGGCACAGCGCCGAGGACGACGTGCCGGAGGAGCCGGACTACTGGCGCCCGCCGGCCCGGTACGTCCCGGAGGAGATCCCGGCCGACGACACCCCGACCCTGGTCGACCTCGCCTCTCGGCGAGCCCGCCGGGAGGCCAAGGAGAGCCGCCGCCGGCGCCGGGCCAACGCCGACGCGGTGGACGGGGCGTACTGGGCCGGGCTGCGGGGTGAGGCGCGGTGATGCGGACCACCGTGCCCGCGGTGGCCTGCGTCGGCGAGCCCCGGCTCACCGCCGGCTTCGCCGAGTTCGGCCGCCTCGACCTGCTCGCCCACGAGGAGGTGCACGGGCCGATCGGGCCGATGGAACCGGCCAACCTGTTGCGGCTCGCCGAGGGCATCCAGCTCAAGGGCAAGGGCGGTGCCGGCTTCCCGTTCGCCACGAAGCTCCGCGCGGTGCTGGAGTCCTGCGAGCGGCAGGACCTGACCGCCGTGGTGGTGGTCAACGCCACCGAGGGCGAGCCGGCCAGCTGGAAGGACAAGGTGCTGCTCACCCGGGCCCCGCATCTCATCCTGGACGGCGCCGCGCTGGCCGCGTACGCGCTCGACGCCGACGAGATCGTGATCGGCATCGCCGACGACGGGGTCGGCAAGGAGTCGCTGACCGAGGCGCTGCAGGAGCGCCGGATGCCGGTGCCGACCACCGTCGTCACCGTGCCGCACCGGTTCATCTCCGGCGAGGGCGGCGCGCTGGTCAACGGGATCAACGGCCTGCCGCACATCCCGCCCGGCACCAAGAAGCGCTCCAGCGACTCCGGCGTCGGCGGCCTGCCCACCCTGCTCTCCAACGCCGAGACCTACGCCCAGCTGGCGATCGCCGCCCGGCTCGGCCCGTACGAGTACGCGGCGCTCGGCACCGACGACGAGCCGGGCACCGTGCTGCTCACCGTCACCGGTGCGGCGCAGCGGCCGGCGGTGGTGGAGTGCGCCGCCGGAACCCCGCTGCGGGAGATCCTCGACCTGTGCGAGGTGCCGGACGGTCCGGGCATCCTGATGGGCGGCTACCACGGCAAGTGGATCACCCAGGAGGCCGCCGACCGGGCGGAGATCTCCCGCAAGGGGCTGGCCGCGGTCGGTGGCACCCTCGGCGCCGGCATCATCGTTCCGCTCGGCGCGGACACCTGCCCGCTCGGTGAGGCCGCACAGGTGGTCCGCTACCTGGCCGGCGAGTCCGCCGGGCAGTGCGGCCCGTGCAAGATGGGCCTGCCCGACCTGGCCCGCGCCGTCGACCTGGCGGTCTCCGGCAGCGCGCCGGTGGAGGTGGTCCGGGCCGCCGCCGGTGACGTGAAGGGCCGCGGCGCGTGCAGCCACCCCGACGGTACGGCCCGGTTCGCCCTCTCCGCGATGGAGGTCTTCGCCGAGGACCTGCGGTTGCACACCACCGGCGAGGGCTGCGGCCGGCGGGTCAAGGGTGTGATGGGCCTGCCCGGCGCACCGGACCCGAACCCGCAGAAGCTCACCCTCGACTGGTCCCGCTGCGACGGGCACGGGCTCTGCGCGCACGTGGTGCCCGACTTCATCCGGCTGGACGCCAACGGGTACCCCGCCTTCCCGTCCACCCCCGTGCCGACCTGGCTGCGCGAGGGCGCGCTGAAGGCGGTCAAGGTCTGCCCCGAGCTGGCCCTGCGGCTGGCCAAGGCCGAGTAGCCAGCTGCGAAGGGAGACGTGATGCGGACGCTGCGCCGGTCGGTCAGGTCCGGGCGGTCACCACGCCGCACCCCCCGCCGGCTCGCCGGCCCGCTCGCGGTGCTGCTCGCCGTCGTGCTGGGTGCGACGTCCTGCGCGGGCGGAGCAGCTCCGGCCGGTCCGGCGGCCGTCGCCACCGACGGCACCGCGCCGTCACCCTCCGGCGGGACCGTGCCGTCGCCGACCGGATCGGCGGGGCCGGCCGCGCCGGCCGCGCCGGTGCCGGACACCCTGGCCTTCACCGCGCGCACCCTGGACGGGGCGGCGTTCTCCGGCGCCGGGCTGGCCGGCCGGCCGGTGGTGCTCTGGTTCTGGGCGCCGTGGTGCGCCACCTGTGCCAGCCAGGCCTGGACGGTCGCCGAGGTGGCCCCGAAGTACCGGGACACGGTGCCCATCGTCGGCGTGGCCGGGCTCGGCGAGCAGCGGGCCATGAAGGACTTCGTCACCGAGTTCGAGCTGGCCGGGACGCCGCAACTGGACGACCGGGCGGGCGCGCTGTGGCGCCGCTTCGAGGTGGTCGAGCAGAGCACCTTCGTGATCATCGACCGGAGCGGCACGGTGGTGCACCAGGGCTTCCTCGACGGCGAGGACCTCACCCGGCGGGTCGCCGCGCTGGCCGGCTGATGGAGACCCCGCTGCTGCTGGCGCTGACCGCCGGCATGCTCGGCGCGGTCAACCCGTGCGGCTTCGCGTTGCTGCCGGCGTACCTGTCGCTGCTGGTGGCCGGTGCCCCGGACGGCCGGGGCGCGGTCGGCCGCGCGCTCACCGCGGCCGCCGGGCTGACCCTGGGGTACGTCCTGGTCTTCGGCGCGTTCGGGCTGGCGCTGGCGCCGCTGGCCGGCTGGCTGCGCCCCCGGCTGCCCTGGCTCACCGTCGGGTTGGGGCTGCTGCTGGTGGCCCTCGGCTGCTGGCTGCTCGCCGGCCGGCGCCTGCCCACCCTCCGCCCGCTGGCCCGGGCGCCCCGGCTGACCCGCTCCTGGCCGTCCATGACGCTGTTCGGCATGGCGTACGCGGTCGCGTCGCTGGGCTGCGCGATCGCGCCGTTCCTGGCGACCGTGGTGACCAGTCTCCAGGCCGGGTCCACGCCGCGCGGGCTGGCGCTGTTCGGGGCGTACGCCCTGGGGATGGGCCTGGTGGTCGCGGTGGCCGCGCTCGGCGTGGCGCTGCTGCGCGGCCACCTGGTGGCCCGGCTGCGCGCCGCTGGCGCGTTGGTGCCCCGGCTCAGCGGCCTGGTGCTGCTGCTCGCCGGCGGTTACGTCGCCTGGTACGGCAGGTACGAGGCGCGCCTCGCGGCCGGCCGTCGGGACGCGCTGGCCGACCCGGTGGTGGCGGCTGCCGGCCGGGTGCAGCGGGCCCTGGTCACCGCGCTCGACGGGATCGGGCCGGCCTGGCTCGCCGGGGCGCTGGCCGCGCTGCTGCTGCTCCGGCTCGCCGCCCGCCCGGCGCCCCGGCACCGGGACGCCCCGGCCGGCGTGGCGCCGGCCTCGCCTGGGGTGGCGCCGGTGGACCCGGCGCCGTGGCGCCGGTCGCTCCGGCCGGCGGCTGTCGGCCGGAGGGTGATACCTCACAGTCATCGAAATGACTGTGAGGTATCACGCTCGGAGGCAGGGGTGCGCGTCCAGACAGCCCGCCTGAGGTGGCCGTGCCGGCGCCGGCCGTCCCGGTCGGTGCCGAAGTTGCGGGTCGCCGGGGTCAGCGGGCCGGGGTCAGCGGGCGGGGGTGAGCCGGTCGGTGCCCAGCCGGTCGCGGAGCACCTCGGGGATCAGCACCGACCCGTCGGCCTGCTGGAACTGCTCCAGGATGGCCGGGAAGAGCCGGCTGGTGGCCAGCGCCGACCCGTTGAGGGTGTGCACGAAGCGGGTCTGCTTGCCGCCCGGCTCCCGGTAGCGGATGGCCGCCCGGCGGGCCTGGTAGTCGCCGGCCCAGGAGACCGACGACACCTCCTTGTACTTGCCGGTGCTCGGCATCCACACCTCGATGTCCAAAGTCTTCTTCATCGAGGCGCTCGCGTCGCCGGCCGCGAGCAGGCTGGTCTGGTAGTGCAGGCCCAGCTTCTCGACCAGGCTCTCCACGTGGCCGACCATCGCCGCCAACGCGGCGTCGGCCTGCTCCGGGAGGGTGAACTGGAAGATCTCCACCTTGTTGAACTGGTGGCCGCGCACCGTGCCCCGCTCGTCGGAGTGCGAGCCGGCCGCCTCGCGCCGGTAGCACGGGGTGTAGGCGAACGCCTTCAGCGGCAGCTTCGCGGTCTCCAGGATCTCGTCCTGGTACGCGCCGAGGATCGCCGTCTCCGCGGTGGGCAGCAGGAACTGCCCACGCGGGGCGGACTGCCGGTCCAGGTGGTAGACGTCGTCGTAGAACTTGGGGAACTGCCCGGCGGCGAAGCCGGCGCTGTCCAGCAGCAGGTGCGGCGGGAGCAGGAACTCGTAGCCGGCCGCGATGTTCTGCTCGATCAGCCAGTTGAGCAGCGCCCACTCCAGCCGGGCGCCCAGGCCGGTGTACATCCAGAAGCCGGAACCGCCGAGCTTGACCCCGCGCTCGTGGTCGACCAGGCCGAGCGCGCGGCTCAGCTCCACGTGGTCGCGGACCTGCTCGATGGCCGGCGGCTCGCCGAAGGTCCGGACGACCCGGTTGGCCTCCTTGCCGCCGGGGACGACGTCGTCGGCGGGCAGGTTGGGCAGCTCGCTCATCCGGTCGCGCAGCCGGGCCTGCACCTCGTCGAGCTCGGCCTCCAGCTCGGCGAGCTGCTTGCGGCCGGCCTCGGGCGCGGCGACCTCCGGCTCGCGACCGGCCCGCTTCGCCTCCGCGTACGCCCGGGCCTCGGCCTTGCGGCGCTGCCGCTCGCCGTCGATCTCCGTGATCAGGCTGCGTCGCTGCTGGTCGAGCTGCTGGAGCTCGTCCAGCGCGCGGGTCACCTCGGCCGGGTCCAGCCGCTTGGCCAGCGCGGTCGCCACCGCGTCCCGATCCTTCCGGATCAACTCCATGTCGAGCATGCTGCTCCGTACGCCTCCGTCCGGACGTCAGGTGGACCTCCAGATGCTACCGTCGCGGCCCCGCGCTCCCCGGGCGGGACCGGCGACGGTCAGCGCCGGATCGGCGTCAGGCGGTCAGAGCCGGATCGGCATCAGGATGGAGAACGAGTCGGCGTCGTCCGGCCGGCGTACGGCCAGCGGGGCGATCGGGTCGTCCAGCTCCAGCACCAGCTCCCCCCGGCCGCCGGCGTCCAGCGCGTCGAGCAGGTAGCCACCGTTGACCCCGATCCGGAACACGTCCGGGTCGTCGGTCAGCTCGTCGGCGCCGAGCAGCCGCAGCCCGCCCTCCTCGGCCAGGCCGAGCACCGTCACGGACAGCTCGACCCCGTCGTGTCCGCGCGGCACTACCGGGGCGTCCGGGCTGGTCAGCGCGGCCCGCAGGGCGGCCACGTCGACCGTCAGCCGGTGCGCCGGCGACCCGTCGGCCAGTGGCCGCAGCAGTGGGGCGTAATCCGGGAACTCGTCCGGCAGGGCGGTGGCCTCGACGCCGCGCCCGGCCACCGAGACGGCGATGGTGTCGCCGGCCACGGTGAGCCACGCCTCGGCGGTGCTGTCCGCGCCGGTATCGAGCAGGGCGCGGACCTCGTCGACGAAGCCGACCGGGGCGAGCGCGCGTACCGGCGGGCCGTCCGGCCGGCCACCGACCCGGGTCACGGCCAGCCGGTGCCGGTCGGTGGCGGCCAGCCGGACCCCGTCCGAGCCGATGTCGAACAGCACGCCGGCCAGCACCGGCAGCTCGGGGTCGGCGCCGACGGCGAAGCGGACGGCGTCCACGGCGGCGGCCAGGTCGGCGCGGGACAGCACGAGGCGGGTGAACATCGGCCGCTCCCCGGGATCGATCAGGGCGCGGATCCGGGAGAGTTCGCGGCGGGCGTCGGCGAGCCCGTCCTCCAGCCGGCGCAGGTGCGCGTCGAGCAGCCGGTGCACCTCGGCCGGTTCGGCCCGCACCGCCCGCGCGATCTCGGGCACCGGCATCCCGACCCGACGCAGCCCGGCCACCAGCCGGGCCGGCGCCACCTGGTCGTCGGTGTACCAGCGGTACCCGGTGACCGGGTCGACCCGCGCCGGGACCAGCACCCCGGCCGAGTCGTAGAACCGCAGGGCGCTCACCGTCAGGCCGCTGGCCCGGGCCAGCTCGCCGATGCTGCGCAGGTCGCTCTCCACGGCCGCTGATCCTGTCGTCTCAACCAGGTCGAGGGTCAAGCCGCCCCGGCGGCGGGGTCGTCCAGCACCCGGAAGGTCAGCCCGGCCCGGGTCAGCCGGTCCAGCAGCGCGTCGCCCATCGCGGCGACCGGGGTGAGCTGGCCGGCGGCCGGCGGCAGGTCGTCCAGCGCCAGGCAGAGCGCCGACTCGGCGAGCATCTTGGCCGTCTCGTCGTAGCCCGGGTCGCCGCCGGCCACCTCGGTCAGCACCCGCCGGCCGCCGCCGGTGCCGACGAACCGGACCCGGAACCAGGACTTCGCCCGCTGCTGCGGCGTCGGCCCCTGCCCGGAGGCGAGCCGGCCGAACAACCAGCGCCGGGTCGGCGGCAGCTTCACCAACGCGACCACGGCGGCCAGCCCGGCCGCGCCGGCCAGCACGGTGGGCAGCCGCTTCACCGCGGCGAAGTGCCGGTAACGGAAGTCCGGGCCGTACTCCGGTCGGGCCGCGGCCGAGCGGCGGACCACCTGCGGGTCGATGGTGGGCAGCGGCACGGCCCAGACCCGCAGCTCGGCGGAGCGGGCGAGCCGGCCGGGCACCGCGCGGACCCGGCGGTCGGCCGGGCGTGGTTCGACCGCCCGCCGCTCCCGCGCCGCCCGGGACGCTTCGGCGGTACGGGAGAACGCGGTGAGCGCCGAGTGGTAGGTGCCGGCGGAGAACCGGCCGCCAGCCCGGACGTAGCCGTCCACGCTGATCGGGCCGTCCGCCGGCAACTGCCTGACCGTGTACCAGACGCCCAGGTCGTGCGGGATCGAGTCGAACCCGCAGGCGTGCACCAGCCGGGCTCCGGTGCGTACCGCCTCGGCGTGGTGGTGCAGGTACATGGTGTCGACGAACTCGGGTTCGCCGGTGATGTCCAGGTAGTCGGTGCCGGCCCGGGCGCAGGCGGCGACGAGCGGCTCGCCGTGGTGCACGTACGGGCCGACCGTGCTGGCCACCACCCGGGCGCTCTCCGCGACCGAGCGCAGCGACTCCGGGTCGGTGACGTCGGCGGTGAGCAGGGGCAGGCTGGCCAGCGCCGGGTCGATGGCGGCGAGCCGCTCGCGGACCGCCGCCAGCTTGCCCGGGTTCCGCCCGGCCAGCGCCCACCGCAGCCCCGCCGGCGCGTGCCGCGCCAGATACTCCGCGGTCAACCCCCCGGTGAACCCGGTAGCCCCGACCAGCACCACGTCGAA
>NZ_QGSW01000363.1:0-8999 GCF_003176715.1 Micromonospora sp. S4605 | reverse complement strand
CGCCCCCTCCGCCGCCCCGTACCAGCCGACCTCCGGTCAGCCGGGCCACGCCCCGGCCGGCGGCCACCCGTACCCGGCCGGCGGGCCCGGCCACGGCCACCCGGGCGCTGGCGGCTACCCGGGCGGCCCCTGGTACTCCGGGCAGCACTCCGGCTGGGCCGGCGGGGGCCAGCCGGGCGCCCCCGGACCGGTCTTCCCGCAGCAGCACCCGGGCCAGCCGACCCCGCCCTGGGCGCCGGCGCACCCCGCGCCGCGACCCGGCCGGATCGCCAAGTTCGCCGGTGCGGGCGTCGCGGTGCTGGCGCTGATGCTCGGCTCCGGCGTCGCCGGCGGTGCGCTGGCGCTCGCCGTGGACGGCGACTCGGGTGGGATCACCCGCACCTACTCGGCCGCGCCCGTGATCAACGGCGCGGACCTGCCGCGGATCGCCGCCTCGGTGCAGGACAGCGTCGTGTCGATCACCACCGACAGCGGCGAGGGATCGGGCGTGATCCTCACCGACGACGGCTACGTGCTGACCAACAACCACGTGGTCGCCGCGGCTGGCGGGAACAGCGTCCGGGTGGTCTTCGCCGACGGCAAGAGCGCCCAGGCGCGGATCGTCGGCACCGACCCGAAGACCGACCTGGCCGTGGTGAAGGCCTCCGGGGTCAGCGGCCTGCAGCCGGCCACCTTCGGCGACAGTGACGCCATGCAGGTCGGCGACCAGGTGCTCGCGCTCGGCAGCCCGCTGGGCCTGCAGGGCTCGGTGACCGCCGGCATCCTCAGCGCGCGGGACCGCACCATCCAGGCCGGCAGCGGTGAGCAGCGGCAGAACCCGAGCCAGGGAGCCAGCTCGATCTCCGGGCTGTTGCAGACCGACGCGCCGATCAACCCGGGCAACTCCGGCGGCGCGCTGGTCAACACCCGCGGCGAGGTGATCGGCATCAACACCGCGATCGCCACCGCCGGGCAGGGCAGCGGCAACATCGGGGTGGGCTTCGCCATCCCGAGCAACAAGGCCAAGGACGTGGCCGGCAAGCTCCAGCGCGGCGAGAAGGTCAGCCACCCGTCGCTGGGGGTGAGCGTCAACGCCGCCCCGGACGGCGGGGCGCTGGTCGCCGCCGTCACCCCGGGCAGCGCCGCCGAAAAGGCCGGCCTGCGCCAGGGCGACGTGATCACCCGGTTCGGCGACAAGGTGATCAACGACTCCAACGACCTGGTCGGCGCCGTGCAGGCCGGCAAGGTCGGCGACCGGGTCGAGGTGACCTACCAGCGAAACGGATCCGAGTCGACGGCAACCGTGACGCTCGCCGAAGCGTCCTAATCCGTACCGAGCCTGCCTCCTCCCATGGGCGGCGGGTGACGGGGCCAAGGGGGTTGGCTCCGTCACCCGCCGCCCGCTCCTGTCTCCGGCGGTTCACCCGGTCCGGGTGAACCGCCGTCACCCACCGCGCCGGCACCGTCGGCAGGAGACCCGGCAGGCGTACGGGAGGGTGCGATGACCACGGCAGCGACCGTCCGGACCGACGCGCAGATCCAGCGGGACGTGCTCGAGGAACTGGCCTGGGACGTCCGGGTGCAACCGAATGACATCGGCGTCACGGTGCGGGACGGCGTGGTGACGTTGACCGGCTGGGTGGACAGCACCGCGGCGAAGTGGGCGGCCGAGCGCTGCGCGCAGCGGGTCCGCGGCGTGCGGGTGGTCGCCGACGACGTCGAGGTCCGGTTGCCCGGCTCGGCTGAGCGGACCGACGAGGACATCGCCATCGCGGTCAGCCGGGCCCTGGAGTGGGACAGCTTCGTCCCGGCCGAACGGTTGGACGTGACGGTGGCCAACGGCTGGGTGATGCTCCGCGGGGTGGTGGAGTTCGGCTGGCAGCGGCGTACCGCCGAGCGCGAGATCCGCCGGCTGCGCGGTGTCCGCGGGGTGACCAACCTGGTCGAGGTCCGCCCGGCCACCCGACCGGACGCGGAGCGCACCCGGCGGGACATCCAGCGGGCGCTGGCGCGGGGTATCGGCACCGAGCGGGTCACCGTGACGCTGGACGGCGACACCGTCGTGCTGGAGGGCGTGGTCCGCTCCTGGTGGGAACGGGACCAGGCGGAACGGACGGCCTGGTCGGCCGAGGGGGTGGCGGCGGTACGGGACCACCTGCTGGTGGGTGGGTGAGCGCCCCCGGATGTCCGGTTTAGCGGGATCACCACCGGGAATGCGCCACCGATCCGGTTGACCGGGCCGGTCGAGGCGGCGCCGACCGGCGGACGGCCCGTGCATCGAGGGGGACGGACGGGGGAGGATTCGTGGCCCTGAACCACCTGTCGGCCGACCGATCGCGGGAGCGGCCCCTGCGGATCGCGATGGTGGTCCCGCCGTGGCTGTCGGTGCCCCCGCCCGGGTACGGCGGGCTGGAACAGGTGGTCGCGGTGCTGGTGGACGCGCTGGCCGCGCGCGGCCACGCGGTGACCCTGTTCGGGGCGGGGCGGGAGCACCGGGCCGCCGCCGAGGTCGTCTCCACGGTGCCCGACCTGCAGTTCGACCGGCTCGGCGAGGCGCTGCCCGAGTTGGCCCACCTGGCCCGGGTCAACCAACTGGTGACCGCCGCCGACTTCGACGTCATCCACGACCACACCACCATCGGCCCGCTGGTCGCCGGCCGGCGGGCGGTCCCCACGGTGGCGACCGTGCACGGCAACCCGGTGGGCGAGTACGGGACCGTGCTCAGCGACACCGACCGGGGCGTCGGACTGGTGGCCATCTCGCACGCCCAGCGGCGGCTGAACCCCCGGCTGCCCTGGGTGGGCACCGTGCACAACGCGATGGACGTGCGCGGCGTGCCGAGCAAACGCGCGCCCAGCGACGGGCCGGTGCTCTGGCTGGCCCGGTTCAGCCCGGACAAGGGGCCGGACGTGGCGATCCGCGCCTGCCGCGCGGCCGGCCTGCCGCTGGTGCTCGCCGGCAAGTGCAACGAGCCGCCCGAACGCCGCTACTACCAGGAGGTCGTCCGTCCGATGCTCGGCGAGGACGTGACGGTGGTGCTCGACGCCGACCGGGACGCCGCGCTGCGGATGCTGGTGGACGCCCGCTGCCTGATCATGCCGATCCAGTGGGAGGAGCCGTTCGGCATGGTGATGGTGGAGGCGATGGCGACCGGCACGCCGGTGGTGGCGTTGAACCGAGGCGCGGTGCCCGAGCTGATCCGGCCGGGGGTGACCGGGCTGATCTGCGACCGGGAGGAGCAGCTGCCCGACGCGGTGCGGGAGGCGAGCCGCCTCGACCCGGCCGACTGCGTGGCGCACGTCGCGGAGCACTTCTCCACCGAACGGATCGCGATCGGCTACGAGGAGGTGTACCGGCGGTTCATCGCTGCCAGGGTGCCGCACACCGGCATCCGCGAGCCGGTCCGGGCCGCCCCGGGCTGAGCGCGACAGGCCGGGTGCGGCGGGCTGGCTGCGGCGGCGGGCGCCGTGTCCGGCGGCACGACGCTCAGACGCGCACGGCGGCCAGGTCCGCGATCGCCGAGTCGAGCCGGCGGGCGTACCCGGGGGTGATGCCGCCCTCGCGTACCCGGGTGGCCACCTTCTCCCGCAACCGGGTCACCGGCCCGGTCAGGTCGGCCGGCCTGGAGCCCACCGCGGCGGTCAGGTTCCGCAGCTCGTTGCGCAGGTCCAGGCCGACGTCGGCGCGGATCTCACCGCCGTCGAGCCCCGCGCCGATCAGCCCGTCGAGCCGGTTGGCGACGGTCAGCAGGCTGGCCGGCCCGGGTAGCGCGCGGGTCGGTTCGGGACGCCCCGGCGAGGCCGGTGCCGACGTGCCAGCAGGCGCGGCGTCCGGTACGGCGGGCGAGGGCTGCCCGGTCGGCGACGTGGTGGGCAGCGCCACCGGCGGCGGGTCGCCGTCCGGCCACAGCGCCGGCCCGGCCAGCCCCACGGCGGCCGCCAGCACCACCGCCGCGACCAGGACGGGCCGTGGCACCCGGCGGGCGGAGGCCGGGGCCGCCGGAGTCGGTGCGGCCGGGGCCAGCGCGGGCAGCGTCACGGTCGGCGCGAGCATGGTGGCCGCCTGCGGATCGGCCGGGAGCAACTGGTCGCGCAGTCCGCTGGCCACCTGGCGGGCGGTGGGCCGCGCGGCCGGGTCCCGGGTCAGGCAGCTCAGGCAGATCCGGGCCACCTCGGGCGGCAGCCCGGGCACCCCGGCCAGCGAGGGCGGCCGGCCCGCGGCCAGCGCGGCGCTGAGCTGGTCCCAGGTGTCGGCCGGGTACGGCACCCGACCGGTCAACGCCTGGTGGAGCAGCACGCCGAGGGAGTAGACGTCGGTGGCCGGCTGCGCGGGCGCCCCGTCGAGGCGTTCCGGTGCCACGTACGCCGGGGTGCCGAAGGTGTCGCCGTCCTCGTCCTCGTCCGGGGCGCCGACCCGGGTGGCGATGCCGAAGTCGAGCACCTTGGCCCCGGTCCGGGTCAGCATCACGTTGGCCGGGGTGATGTCCCGGTGCACGATGCCGAGCCGGTGCGCGGTGGCCAGCGCGTCGGCGACCTGGGCGCCCAGCTCCACCGCCTCCGACCACGGCAGCGGGCCCTCCGTCAGCCGCAGCTCCAGCTCCTCGCCGGTCAGCAGCTCCATCACCACGAACGAGGTGATCGAGCCGTCCGGGGCGACCGTCTCGCCGTAGTCGTGCACCGAGGTGACGTGCGGGTGCACCAGCTGGGCGGCGGAGCGCGCCTCGGTGCGGACCATGTCCCGGAACCGGGCGTCGGCGGCGAGCGACGGGGCGAGCACCTTCAACGCGACGATGCGGTCCAGCACCTCGTCGTGGGCGCGCCAGATCACCGACATCCCGCCGGCGCCGATCTGGTCGAGCAGCCGGTACCGGCGGGCCAGCAACCGGCCGGGGTGCAGCGCTGGCTTCACGGTTCGCACCTGCCTCGGGTGGGAGCGGTATCAGGTTGCGTGAATGTTTCCGGCCTGTCAACGGCAACCGGCCGGGGCCTGGCGGAGCCGCCGCGACGGGGCACCGGCGCGGCCGTGCCAGGATGAACGACATGGCGCGGGGACCGGTGGCGTTCGTGCTCGGCGGCGGGGGCGTCCTCGGCGCGGTCGAGGTGGGCATGCTGCGGGCGCTGTTCCGCGCCGGGATCCGGCCGGACCTGGTGCTCGGCACCTCGATCGGCGCGGTGAACGGCGCGCTGGTCGCCGCCGAACCGTCCGAAGCGGTCACCGACCGGTTGGTCCGGCTCTGGGCGTCCCCCGAGGCCAGCGAGGTGTACGGCGACTCGGTCGCCCGGCAGCTGCGCCGGTTCGCCGCACGCACCCATCTGCACTCGCCCCGCCCGCTGCGCAAGCTGCTCGAGAACGAGCTGGGCGCCGAGACCACCTTCGCCGACCTGCGGGTGCCGTTCCGGTGCTGCGCGGCGAACATCGAACGGGCTGCCGAGCACTGGTTCGACAGCGGGCCGCTGGTGCCGGCGGTGCTCGCCTCCGCCTCGGTGCCGGGGCTGCTGCCGCCGGCGCGGATCGGCGACGAGCACTTCGTCGACGGCGGGATCGTCAACTCGATCCCGATCGGCGAGGCGGTCGCCGCCGGGGCCGGGCAGATCTTCGTCCTCCAGGTGGGCCGGATCGAGCGGGAGCTGAGCCCGCCCCGCCGGCCCTGGGAGATCGCGCAGGTCGCGTTCGAGATCGCCCGCCGGCACCGGTTCGCCCGGGAGATGGCCGCGCTGCCGGACGGGGTGGAGGTGCACGTCCTGCCCACCGGTGGGCTGAACCCGCGCGACGACACACCCTGGGCGTACCGGGACATGGCGGCGGTGGGCCGGCGGATCAGCCGCGCGTACACCGCCTCCCGGCGCTACCTGGCCACCCAGCTGGAACGCTGATGCCGCTGCCGCCGCGGTGGGTCCGCCGGGTGCTGCTGGCGCCCGGGGTGGTGCTGCTCGCCTTCCTGGTGGTGACCACGCTGCCGGTCTGGGCGCTGCTCGCGGCGGCCGCCTCACCGCTGGTCCCGGGGCGACTGCGGCCGCTGCGGCTGCTCTGGCTCGGCTGCGTCTATTTGGTCTGGGACGCCGCCGCGCTGCTCGCGCTCTTCGTGCTCTGGCTCGCCTCAGGCTGCGGCTGGCGGGTCCGCGGCCCGGGCTTCCAGCGGGCGCACTACCTGCTCGCCGGGTGGTTCCTGCGGCTGCTGTTCTGGCAGGCCCGGTGGACGCTGCGGTTGCGCATCGAGGTGGTCGGCACCGACCCGGACACCGCCCTGCCGGGCCGGCCCGAGCTGGTGCTCTGCCGGCACGCCGGGCCGGGCGACTCGTTCATCCTGATCCACGCCCTGGTGAACTGGTTCCGCCGTGAGCCGCGGATCGTGCTCAAGGACAGCCTGCAGTGGGACCCGGCGATCGACGTGCTGCTCAACCGGCTGCCCAACCGGTTCATCGCGCCCGGTCCGGACGGGCGGGGGACGGTCACCGAGCAGATCGGGCACCTGGCCACCGGCCTGGACGACGACGACGCCTTCGTGATCTTCCCGGAGGGTGGCAACTTCACCCCGAAGCGCCGACTGCGGGCCATCGCCCGGCTGCGCTCGCTGGGGCTGGAGCGGATGGCACTGCGGGCGGAGCGGATGCAGCACGTGCTCGCGCCGCAGCCCGGCGGGCTGCTGGCCGCGCTGGACGCCGCTCCCGAGGCCGGGGTCATCTTCGTGGCGCACACCGGGCTGGACCGGATGCTCACCGTCGCGGACGTGTGGCGGGAACTGCCGATGGACAAGCGGATCGTGATGCGGTTCTGGTCGGTGCCGCCCGAGGAGGTGCCGACCGGTCGGCAGGAGCGCATCGACTGGCTGTTCGACTGGTGGCACCGGATCGACGAGTGGATCGCGGTCAACCGGGACGATCCCGCGTAGGGTGCGCTCGTGGAACAGATCTGCGTGGTGACGACGGTGGTGGACGCGCGGCCGGTCGCCGACGCGCTCGCCGGCGCGGCGGTCGACGCGCGGCTGGCGGCCTGTGCGCAGGTGGGCGGGCAGGTGGACAGCACCTACTGGTGGCGCGCCGCGGTGGAGACCAACGCCGAGTGGTCGGTGCAGTTCAAGACCACCGAGGATCGGGTGTCCGCGCTGGTCGACCAGATCCGCGCCGGGCACCCGTACGAGGTGCCGGAGATCCTGGTGGCCCGGGTGGAGAGCGACCCGCCGTACGCCGCGTGGGTGCGCGACCAGACCCGACCCTGAGTACGCGCACTCTGTGCGGCTGAGGTCCGGCCGCCGATGATGGCCGGGTGGAGAACACCGGCTACCCCTGCCCGGCCTGCGGCACGCCCGCCGACCTGCGCTCCGGCTGCTCCGGCTGCGGCCAGCCGCCGTACCCGCCGGCGGCCGAGGTGATCCGGCTCGACCGGGAGATCGTCGCGCTCGGCGCCGAGGCGGAACGGGTCCGGCAGACGTACCAGCAGCTGGTCGACCGGTTGGCGACGACCCGGCAGCGCCGGGACCGGCTGGCCGCGGCGATCCGCGCGCAGTTCCCGCTTGCGGTCGCCCGCCCGCCGGCCGTGGCCGGCGGGCCGCCACGGCCCAACCCGGCCGCGGCGGGTCCGCCGCCCGCCGTCGCGGGCCCGCCCGTCGTGGCCGGTCCGCCCGCCGGAGCGGGCGCACCCGTGGTGGTCGGCGCGCCGGAGGCCTCCACCCGCACCGTGCAGGGCCTGCTCTTCGTCCTCGGTGGACTGCTGCTCGGCACCGCCGCTGTGGTCTTCACGGCGGTGGCTTGGGCCGCCGTCGGGGTGGCCGGCCGGGCGCTGATCCTGGCCGCGGTGACCGCCGTGGCGCTGGCCGGGCCGCTGCTGGCCGTGCGGCGCGGCTTGCGGGGCACGGCGGAGACGTTCGCCGCGGTGGGGCTGCTGCTGGTGGTGCTGGACGGCTACGCCGCCTGGTCGGTGGACCTGTTCGGGGTGGCCGGCTGGCCGGGGACCCGGTACGCCGCGCTGGTCGGGGGGGCCAGCGCGGCGGCCGCCCTCGGGTACGCCCGGCTCAGCCGGCTCACCGTGCCGTGGTTCGCGGCGTTGCTGGCCGCCCAGCCGGTGCTGCCGCTGTTGTCGGTCGAGGCGCGGCCCGGGCCGGCCGGTTGGTCGCTGGTCTTCGTCGGGGTGGCGCTGCTGAACCTCGCCGTGCTGATGGCGTTGCGCGGCCGGGCCGCCGGTGCGGCGCTCGCCGGCCGGATCCTGGCCTGGATCGCGCACGCGGCCGCGCTGGTCGCGGCGGCCGGCTGCGCCCTGGTGCCGCTCGCGCTCGGTCGGGCCGCCGGCACGCCGCTGCTGGCCGGACTGCCGTTGCTGCTGGTGGCGTCGACCCTGCTGGGCGCGGCTCTGCTCACCGGCGGCCCGGTCTTCCGCGCGGTGGCCGCCGGGCTGCTGGTGCCGGTGCTGGCCGGCGCCCTGCTCCGGCCGGTGGCCGAGCTGCGGGAGTCGCTGCTGCTGGTGGCGGCGGCGCTGGTCGCGGCCGGGCTGGCCGCCGCGGTGCGGCTGCTGCCGGCTGGGACGCGCAGCGGCCCGCGGGTCGGTGCGCTGCTGGTGTCCGGCGGCCTGCTCCAGCTGACCGTGCTGATGGCCGTCGTGTTCGCGGGCGACGCGGTCGCCCGGTCGCTGCCGCCCTGGCGGGGCGCGGCCGTCGGGCCGGACTTCGCCTGGGGCTGGCAGCTTCCGGTGGCGGTGGCGCTCACCGTTGCCGCCGTGGCGTTGCTGCTGCCCGCGGCGGCGCGCCCGGCGGTGGCCGCGGCCGGGGTGGCGGCGGTCGCGCTCGCCCTGCCGGCGGTCGGGCCGACGCCCTGGCCGCTCGCGCTCGCCGTCGACCTGGCGGTCGGGGCGGTGCTGCTGGTCGTCGCGGCGGCCCGCGAGACCCGTTCGTGGACCGTGCTGACCAGGGCTGCGGCCGGAGCCGTGCTGCTCGGGCACGGCCTGCTGGTGGGGCTGGCCGCGCCCGCCGGGGCCGGGGCGGCGCTCGCGGTGACCCTGGTCGCCGGGGTGGCCGCGGCCGCCACCGGCC
>NZ_QGSW01000214.1:0-9017 GCF_003176715.1 Micromonospora sp. S4605 | reverse complement strand
GTCTGGGGGGTGGGGCGGGTCGCGGCGTACGTCTTGCCGTCCGACCCGGTGACCGTCTCCGGCAGGTGTCCCACGTGGGACACCTGCGCCAAATCGCGGGCGACGGTGGTCTTCGGCAGCCCCGTCTCCTCGGCGATCTGCCGGATGCTCATGCCAGCTTCGAGGACTACTGCCAGGAGCGGTGGGGCTTCGATCGGACCCGGGCTCAGAACTTCATCACGGCCGCCCGGACGGTGTTGGAAATTTCCAACACCGGGCTCCCTGCCCCCGAGCGCGAGAGCCAGGCGCGCGAGCTGGCCCGCATCCCCGAGCCCGACCGCGCCGACGCCTGCCTACCTCGGTCGCGGCCCAGCCGGCCCGACCGGCCCAGGCGGACCACCCGGCCGCGGCTGCCCCGGCCACCAGGTCACAGCAGCACCACCGTCAACACCCGATTGTCGAAATCGACCTGCTGGCCGAAGTTGCTGCGGTACTTCATCGTGAACGTGGTTTCACCCGGGTTCAGACCCGTCAACATCTTCTGCGAACCGACACCGAACACCGCCACATTGCTGGTCGCGCCACCCGCCTCCAGGTGCGCACGCACCCGCCGGTCACCGGTCGGCTCCGACACGTTCGCGCCCGTGATGTCGATACCCGCGTCAGCGGACACAGCGCCGGGCGCGGCGATCTGCCAGCCGATCTGGCAGGAGAAGATCAGCAGCACCCGCCCCGACGGTCGCACGTTGACCGTGACGGACGGCCCGCCGGTCAGGTCGACGTAGCTGGTGCTGGTGGTGGAATGCTGGGCGAGCTGCTCGCCGGTGACGGTGCCGATCGCCGACAGCGCAGTCACAGTGCCCAGCGTGCCGGGGCTGGTGTACCGGCCGAGGATTCCCCACGTGCCAGCACCACCACCGTTGCTCAAGGTCAGGATGCTCACCACGTCACCGGGCGTGAGGAGCAGCGCGTCCGTGGTGTTCAGCATCGGCAGGTCCGACATCAGCATCCCGTCGACCTCGATCACCCCGGCTGCCGTGTCGGGGTTCCACTCCCGCACGATGCCCTGCCGGTAGCCGAGTTGCGGACGTATGACGCTCTGGTCCGGGGCGAACAGGGTCGTGAGGTCGTCGCTGCGGTAGCTCATGCTGATCTCCCTTGATCCAAGCCGTTCCCATCAACAGCGGGGGGCGGCCGGGGCCCCCGACAGACCCCGGCCACTCCACCCGCTCGGCGCAGATGGCGTCACCGGCCCCAAAAGGAGGGGAGCCTCCGCCACCTTCGATCCCAGCGGCGGGACGTGTCCCATACCCCACCCCGGGCGACGTTGACGCCGCATCACGACTGAACGAACCTGCGCGCACTGACGCCGCCGTAGCAGCGCTGGCAGACATGACTGACCACACCCGGCCGGCGGGCGTCGACCTCGCTCACGTGCGGCCGGCCCGGAGTCTCCGCCCGGCCACACTTCGAGCACCGCGACACCTCCGCAGGCGACCGCCAGCGGCCGAAGAGTCGACGCCAGCCCACGTCAGGACACCCGGACAGCCGCCAGCCCCGACGGGCGCAGCAGCCGCGCCGCGAAGTAGCCGAACAGCGCCAGGTCCACCAGCGCCGGCCCGTTCTTCTCCTCGAACCGGAAGGTGAGCAGCGGCGACTCCCACGCCCACAGATCACCCTCGCTGAGCGCGAACACGTCCCCGTCACCGGCCGCACCGTCCGGGATCGCCGGCGCCGCGTCGACCTGCACGTCCCGCAGCCACACGTTCGACGGGTCCAGGTCGACCAGACCCAGCCCGGCTTGCTGCGACACCGCCACCGACCGCACCCGACGGCCCCGCACGAATGGGTACTTCACCAGCGCGTTCTTCAGCTCGCCGGGCAGCGCCGCGGCCGCCACCGCCGACACCTGCGCGCCCGACGGCACCCGACCGGCGGTGATCGTGCCGCCCTGACCGTTCGCGCCGTTCAGCTCCGCGTACACCAGCTGCTCGCACTGGTTGGCGTACTGCTCCCGCATGTGCGTGAGGACCACCTGGTCCACGTTCGGATTCGACGCGTCGAGGACCTCCCGGGTGACCCGGAACAGACCCGACTTGCCCTGCGGGGTGACCGCCGGCATCGCTCCGCCGAACGACAGCGTGCCGTCCGTCGGGTTCGTGCCCTCCGTGTGGTTCCCCACCGCCCCGGTCGCGGTCGACCGGTCCGCCGGCGCCACCGTGAACGGCCGGCCACCCGCACCCGCCGCCACCACCGCCGCGTTCAGGCCGTCTGGCACCGCGAACGGCGTGGCCGGATACGAACCCTGCAGCGGCAGCATGGTCGCGGCGTTCCGCAGCGGCCGGTCCTGCTCCGGCGCCACAAACAGCGCCAGATAGCCCGGCGGGACCACCTGCGAAGCGTTCGACGTGGTGACCGTGGCGAACTTGACCGCCTGGTCGCGCACCTGCGGGTCGGCCTGCCACCGCTCGAACCGGCGCAACCGATCGCCCGCCTCCGGGTCCATCTCCGACCCGAACGTGTACACCTGGTAGGCGTCCCGCACCAGCGAGAACTGCGCGCCGTGCCGGAACTCGTACGGGCACGGGTCGGCCACGTACGCCGCGCCGCGCGCGTCGGCGACCAGCTGATCGCCGTAGGCGGCCGTCGCCTGGTCGATCACGTCCCGCAGCAGATCCGACTTCTGCCGGCCCGACTCCCGCGCCGCGGCGGCCAGCTGCTCGGCCTGCGTCGCCGACAGCCGCACCGTCTCCGTCTTGTCATACGCCATGCCCTACACCGTACTACACGACCTTAAGAATCGAAGGTTCCGGCCCCGTTTCACCTTCGATTCTTAAGGTCGCCACGGTCGAATGGGCAGAGATTTGCTCGCACAGAAGAGCCTGACGCGGACGGGATACCGCTGGTCGCAGCGTGCTCCGGCTGGCTCACGCCGGCCCGCTGGAAGCATTCAAAACGGTCATAGCCGGACATCCTCGGCTTCGGGGAGGGGGACGGGACACGTACGCCGGGGTGTCCCGGGGGTACCCCTGCGGGAAAAACGCACCCCTATGTCCGATTCACTCGCGGTCTGCCAACCGTCGAGCCATTCGCTCGCGGTGCTTGCGTCTGCGTCGCTCGCCTTCGGTGGTGCCGCCCCAGATGCCGTAGAGGGTGGTGGGTGGTTGTGCGTACGCCCATTCGCGGCAGGCGTTCTCGTGTGGGCAGGTGTGGCAGATGGCTTTGGCTTTGCGTGTGTTGGCGGCGTCTTGCCGGGTGGGGAACCACCACTCGGGGTTGTGGCCTCGGCAGGCTGGCGGCTCGTCGGCGTGGTTGATGAAGGTGGGGCGTCCGGTCATGGCGTCTCGACGATCCGCCGGCCGCGGGCTGGTCCGGCCTGGCGGCCCCATCGGGCGAGCGCGGGCCGTAGGTGCTGATCGGCGACCGGGCAGCGGCGTTCGTGGGTGAACTGGCCGGCGGCCAGCTGGAGGCAGGCGCCGCAGCGCGGGCAGCGTCCGGTGACCGCGCAGGCGCGTCGGGCCCGGACGGTGGCGAGCAGGTCGGCCGGCATTCCCGACCAGAGGCCGGGCAGGACGTAGAGGACGGTGCCGCGGGTGTAGACGTCGTCGTTGCCGGCGTGCTGTTGGAAGGTGAGCGGTTCGGTGGAGTCGACGGCTTGGGCGAGGCCGGCGATGGTGTCGGCGATGGTGCCGCCGGCGGCGGGGATCAGCACGAGGTGGTCCTCTCGGGTGCGGGTCCTCATCGCGTGACGCCGGTGGCGATCAGGATGAGCTCGTGGCGGCGGTTGCAGCGGCCGCCGCAGCCGGTGGAGTCGATGAGGTGCTTCGCTGCCAGTGCCTCGGCTTCGGTGGGGTGCAGCATCACGCTCAGGACGCGGCACCAGGCGAGGGTGGCGTACGGGCCCTCGCCCGTGATCCACACGGCCCGCGGCCAGAGGCACTTGGCGGTGGTGTGGTGGGTGCGGTGCTGGCGCTGGCAGTAGTGCCGTCGGTAGGTCTTCACGGTGCGGCTCTCCGTCCGTCTTCTGGGAATTCGTCCGGCACCCCCCGCCCTAAAGGGCGGGGTGCCGGACGGACGATTAAGTCCGGACTGTTCGTCCGGGGCCGGCATGCGCCGTGACCTGCGGGTTTCCGACTGTCGTCCGGCATCGTCCGGGGGTTCGTCCGGCGCGTTCGTCCGGCGGCCGTCCGGACGTTCGACTACGCCAGGTGAGCGGACCATGCACGCGGTGCTCATGGTCAGACCATCTCGAACAGCGCCGCCCGGCCCTTGCCGGACACGTACCGGAGCACGCGATCCCGCTCCAGGCTGGTGATGTGCTCGTACGCCGTCGTCCGGGACACCGACATCCGCTCCATCAGCGCGTCGCGCAGCATGGTCTTGGTGAACGGCTCCCCGAACACCGCCCGGGCGATCTGCTCGGCGCTGGTGGCCATCTCGGCGTTCTTCTCCGACGCCGAGACGCCCTCGATGACGCACGAGCCGTACGCGGCGCGGCGGCGCAGCCAGGTCCGCTCGCCGGCGGGCCCGTCCTTCACCTTCTTGCGCTCCAGCTCCAGCATCGGATTGGACGACGTGCCGCTGAGGATCAGCACCTCGTCGACGTTCGCCTCGAGCTGCGACCCGCCGCGCGCCCGGGACGGGTCGCCCCACCCGGGGTGGTGGGCGAGAACCGAGGTGCCGTCGATGGCGGCGGCGAGGTCGGCCATCCGGCGGGTGATCGTGGCGGCGTCCTTCGTCTCGTCGACCTCCGGGCCGAGGCTGGAGAAGGTGTCCAGCACGACCATCCCGGATCCGGCCCGCCGCGCTTGCTCGCGCATGCCGACCCACGTCTCCGGGTCGCCGAGGCTCTTCGGCCGCACCGCGAAGATCACGTCATCGTCGGTGACCTTCGTCTTCCACGCCTGTTCCCACGCGCTGACCCGGGCGTCGAGGCCGTTCGCGCCCTCGCCGACGACGTAGAGCACGGGCGTCCGGTGGACCTCGCGGCCGAGCCACGGCGTGCCGGTGCCGACCGCGCACGCCCACGACAGCAGCACGAACGTCTTGCCGGTGTTGCTCGGGCCTACGAGCAGCACCGTCGCCCGGCGTGACATCACGCCGTCGATGAGCGGCTCGACGGGCGGCAGGGTCCGCAGCTGCGACCGGCGCAGCAGGGTGCCGCCGAATCCCTTGGTGGCCACCGCCGCGCCGGCCACCGCGGTGAGGTCGCCGAGCAGCTGGGGCGCGTGCCGCTCCCACTGCTCGTCATTGCCGGCGAGCTGCGAGAGCCGCGCCACCTGCTGCACGCGGGCACGCCGTGTCGCCGCCTCCCGGATGATCCCGGCGTGGTGGGCGACCGTGCCCGGGCCCATCGCCGCGCTGGTGCAGTCGGCCAGGTACGCCATCCGGCCGACGCGCTCCAGGTCCCCCGCCGCGCGCAGCCGCTCGCCGACCGCGACCGGGTCGGTAGGTTCGCCGGCGGCCCGCGCCGCCAGGATCGCCCGCCAGATCAGCTCGTGGCTCCGCTGCAAGAACTCCGTCGGCGCCAGGTCGTCGGCGCCCGGCGTGTGGTCGATCTCCGTGAGGGCGGTGCCGATGATGAACCGTTCGGCCTCGATGACGGGGCCGACGTCGGTCCGGTCCGGGATGTCGATCGCGATGGTCACCGGACGGCCCTCACTCCGGACGCGAAACGTCGACGACTTGGGCGAGCAGTTCGCCAAGCCGCGGCGGGTCGACGTCGGCGCGGTGCTCGGCGCAACGCTGCCCGGGCCGGCACCCGCCGTACCGTCGACAGCCCTGCTGATTCGCGGTGGTCACGTCAGGCACTCGCCTTGACCTGCTCGTCCTCGCCGGCCAGCCAGGCCGCGACGGCGCTCTCCGGGTAGAGCACCCGCTTGCCCCGCTTGACGCCCCGGGGGCCCTTGCCGATGTGCCGCCAGTAGCGGACGGTGCTCGGCGCGGTCCGGGCGGCCTCGGCCACTTCCTCGGTGGTGAGGTACTTCTCCACGGCAGACACTCCCTGCGCTCTGCGCAATGTTGACCTTGCGCCCTACGCAGACACGCTAAACAGAGATCAACCTTGACCGCAAGCACCCAACGCAACTAGATTCTTGCGCGTGGCGCAACAACAATCGGCCGAGGAAGCCTTCGGCGCTCAGGTACGGCAGGCGCGCGAGGCGCGCGGCTGGACGCAGGACCGGCTACGGCGGACCCTCCGCGAGGTGGCCGGCGTCGACCTCAGCTCGACGGCGATGGCGCGGCTTGAAGGCGGGAAGCGTCCGATCCGGCTCAACGAGGTGACCGCGCTGGCGCGGGTGCTCGAACTCGACCTGACGCAGTACGGCGGCCGGGAGTTGCGCCTGATGCAGCACGAGGCGTACGAGCACGCCCAGGAGCGGCTGACCGAGCTGCGCGCCAGGTTGAAGACCGCGGAGCTCGGCTTCGCGGAGCTCGACATCCGCGCGAGTGAGGCGATGGCGCTCCGGGCCCAGGCGTTGCAGCACCTGGATGCGCTGCGCCGAGAGCACGCGCAGCTGGAGGCGGCGGTCCGGCAGTACGAGACGGGCAGAGCGGAACTGGCGCGGGAGCTCGGCGGCGAGGACGGAGGCCAGGCGGATGGCTAGCATCCAGAAGCGCCCCGATGGGAAGTACCGGGCCCGGTACCGCGATGAGGCCGGCAAGGAGCACGCGCGCCACTTCGTCCGGAAGGTCGACGCCCAGCAGTGGCTCGACGAGAAGACAGCCGCGATCGTCACCGGCCAGTACGTCGACCCGCGCGCCGGGAAGGTCACCTTCGCCGACTACTTCGCCGACTGGTCGCAGCGGCAGGTGTGGGCGGCCGGCACCGACAAGGCGATGCGACTGGCCGCCCGGTCGGTCACCTTCGCGGACGTCCAGCTGCGCGCGCTGCGCCGTTCGCACGTGGAGCAGTGGGTGAAGGCGATGCAGACCGCCGACCGGGGCGAGGGCCGGCCCCGAGGCCTGGCCGCCGGCACGATCCGCACCCGGGTCAACAACGTCCGCGCGGTGCTGCGCGCCGCCGTCCGCGACCGGGTGATCCCGTCCGACCCCAGCGATGGCGTGACGCTGCCTCGCACCCGGCGCGCTGAGGCGGCGATGGAGCTACCGACGCCGGAGCAGGTGCGGGCGCTGCTGGCCGCGGCCGGCCCGCGGTTCGTGGCGTTCGTCGCCCTGGCCGCGTTCGCCGGGCTGCGGCTCGGTGAGGCGGCCGGCACGCAGGTCGGCGACGTGAACTTCCTCGGTCGCAGTCTTCAGGTGCGTCGGCAGGTGCAGCGCGGCCCGGGTGGCGCGGTGCTGGTGACGCCGCCGAAGTACGGCAGTGAGCGAACCGTGTTCCTGGCGCCCGATCTGGTCGAGATCCTGTCGCGGCACGTCGCCGACCACCGGCCCGGCACCGACGCCCGGCGGTGGTTGTTCGAGGGTGAGCCGGGCGACCCGCCGCATCAGAACACGGTCGGCTACTGGTGGCGCAAGGCGTGCCGTGACGGCGGGGTGGCGGGGTTCACGCTGCACGACCTGAGGCACTACTACGCGTCCGGGCTGATCGCGCAGGGCTGCGACGTGGTGACGGTGCAGCGGGCGCTCGGCCACGCCAGCGCGACGGTGACGCTCCGGACGTACGCGCACCTGTGGCCGACGGCCGAGGACCGGACCCGGAAGGCGGCGGCGGCACTGATGGCCGAGACGCTCGCGGGTCCTGCGGACTACCTGCGGACTAGGGAGGCGTGACAATGCGGTCTGACCTGCGCGAACGTGGCCCACCTAGACGTTGAAGCGGAACTCCACCACGTCGCCGTCCTGCATGACGTACTCCTTGCCTTCGATCCGGACCTTGCCGGCCGCCTTGGCGGCGGCCATGCTGCCGGCCGCGACCAGGTCGTCGTAGGAGACCACCTCGGCCTTGATGAAGCCGCGCTGGAAGTCGGAGTGGATCACCCCGGCGGCCTCCGGCGCGGTCGCGCCGATCGGGACGGTCCAGGCCCGCGCCTCCTTGGGCCCGGCGGTGAGGTACGTCTGGAGCCCGAGCGTCCGGAAGCCCACCCGGACCAACTGGTCGAGGCCGGGCTCGTTCTGCCCGATCGACTCCAGCAGCTCGCGGGCCTCCTCCTCGGGCAGGTCCACCAGCTCGGACTCGATCTTGGCGTCCATGAAGATCGCCTCGGCGGGGGCGACCAGCGCGCGCAGCTCGTCGAGGAACTCGGCGTTGCCCAGCTCGGCCTCGTCGACGTTGAAGACGTACAGGAACGGCTTGGTGGTGAGCAGGTGCAGCTCGCGCAGGTGCTCCAGCTCGATGCCGGCGTCCTTGGCGCCCGCGTACAGGGTGACGCCGGTGTCGAGCAGCTCGACGGCCTTCTTGGCGGCGGTGGCGGCGGCGGCCCGGTCCTTGCGGAGCTTGGCCTCCTTCTCCAGCCGCGGCACGGCCTTCTCCAGGGTCTGGATGTCGGCCAGGATCAGCTCGGTGTTGATCGTCTCGATGTCGTCGGCCGGGGAGACCTTGCCGTCGACGTGCACCACGTTCGGGTCGGAGAAGGCCCGGACCACCTGGCAGATCGCCGAGGCGTCGCGGATGTTGGCCAGGAACGCGTTGCCCCGGCCCTGCCCCTTGGACGCGCCCCGCACCAGGCCGGCGATGTCGACGAACGACACCGGAGCGGGCAGCACCTTCTGTGAGCTGAAGATCTCGGCGAGCTTGTGCAGCCGCTCGTCCGGCAGCCCGACGACGCCGACGTTGGGCTCGATGGTGGCGAACGGGTAGTTCGCCGCGAGCACGTCGTTCTTGGTCAGCGCGTTGAACAGGGTGCTCTTGCCGACGTTGGGCAGGCCGACGATGCCGATGGTGAGACTCACGACGAGCCAGCTTACGCCGCCGACCCCCGCCGACTGGAACGCGGTGCGGTGTCGCCGACCACTGCCGATCGGATCTTGGAAGGAAACGGCCCGCGCAGGGGCACTTCCGTTCCAAGATCTACTGAGTCAGCCGAGCAGGCGGGGGGTGATCGGGGTTTCTCGGGGGGTGCCGTCGGGGCTGCGGG
>NZ_QGSW01000103.1:0-9047 GCF_003176715.1 Micromonospora sp. S4605 | reverse complement strand
AGGGGAAACGCCCGGTCACATTCCGAACCCGGAAGCTAAGCCCTCCAGCGCCGATGGTACTGCACTCGTGAGGGTGTGGGAGAGTAGGACACCGCCGGACAATCTTCCATTCAGGGCCACCCCCCACCGGGGGTGGCCCTGAATGCATTCCACCCCCAATTTTCGCCCGCCGGCTTCTGAGCTGGTTGCGGTTGGGTGTGGCCCCGCCGTGCCCGGCTCCGGGCGGTCAGGCTTGATCCCTCCGCCGGAATGGCGCGGCCTAAAGGTTGCAGCTGCTGTCACCGGTCGAGTTGACCCGAACCGGCGACCACCAACACGGTCGGTGGGAACCCCCCTCACGCCGGCGAAGCTCGGGCGCCGCTGGCACTCATCTGCCACCCGCAAGTCCCCGCGGACCGGGACCCCGACGAGGGTGTGGGACCGCCGTGACCGACGCAGGGATCAAGCCTGACCGCCAGACGCCGGACACGGCGGACCACACCGCACCGCAGCCACCTACGGCCGCAAGCGACGACGCCACGCCTCACCGCAAGCACCCGACCCGCACCCGGGCAGGACCGGCCACGGAAAGGCGCGTCAGTCGCGGGTCTGGACCTCGTCGCGGATGTTGCGGAGCAGCTCGCCGGACTGGTCGACCGGGCGGCCCGGGAACATCGCCATCACCACACTGCCGTGGTCGGCCCAGCCGCAGATGGCGAAGTCGCCGCCCTCGCCGCTGGTGCTGCCGCACTTCATCACGCCGCCGAACCGGCCCGCCGGCACCTCCCGCAGCCCGGTCACCTTGCCGGTCTCGTCCGACATCAGGTCGAAGAGGGTGTCCAGGTCGCGTTCCGGCTGCCAGAGCAACGTGGTGCCACCGAAGATGAGCACCGACTTCCGCTCGTCGGCCGGGTCCCGGTAGACGGTGCCGAAGCTGCGGTCCAGGTCGATGTCGGCGGCGAAGCCGCTGCGCAGGTAGTCGGCGGTGCTGCGGGCCCGCTCGCTGTCGTCCCGGGTCAGGCCGGCCACCCGTTCCGGCGTGGCCAAGTCGGTGTCCTCCTGCTGGGCCACCCGCCAGCCGGCCGTGCCCAGCGCACCGGCGCCGGCCAGGCCGGCGACGAGCAGCGCCGCGAGCAGCACCCGCCGGCGTCGCGACCGGGGCCGCCGTTCGGCGGTCGCCTCCTGGTCCCGGTTGCTCAGCTGGATGGGCTCCTCGGTCAGGTCGATGGGCTCCCGCCCGTCGTCGACCGGGCGCTCGGTGAGATGTGCGTCGGACATAGCCGACACCGTACGCGAAGCACCGGTGGCGCACGTCAGGTCCGCGGAAGCGCTCCGTAGACTTTCAGGGTGACCGAGAGACTGGATGCCCGACGCCCCGACGCCCCGACCCTGCCCGGCCAGTACCAGCCGGGCGAGGTAGAGCAGCGACGGTACGAGCAGTGGGTAGCCGCCGGCCACTTCCGGGCGTCGGCGGAGAGCGACAAGCCCCCGTTCACCATCGTCATCCCGCCGCCGAACGTCACCGGCTCGCTGCACATGGGCCACGCGTTCGAGCACACGCTGATGGACGCCCTCACCCGGCGCAAGCGCATGCAGGGTTACGAGGCGCTCTGGCTGCCCGGGATGGACCACGCCGGCATCGCCACCCAGAACCTGGTGGAGCGGCAGCTCGCCACCGAGGGGTTGTCCCGGCACGACCTGGGCCGGGAGAAGTTCGTCGAGCGGGTCTGGCAGTGGAAGGCCGAGTCGGGTGGCGCGATCCTCGGCCAGATGCGCCGCCTCGGCGACGCGGTCGACTGGGACCGGGAGCGCTTCACCATGGACGAGGGCCTGTCCCGGGCCGTGCAGACCATGTTCAAGAAGCTCTTCGACGACGGGCTCATCTACCGGGCGAACCGGATCATCAACTGGTGCCCGCGCTGCCTGACCGCGCTCTCCGACATCGAGGTGGAGCACACCGACGACGAGGGCGAGCTCATCTCGATCCGCTACAGCGACGAGGTCGTGGTGGCCACCACCCGGGCCGAGACGATGCTCGGCGACACCGCGGTCGCGGTGCACCCGGAGGACGAGCGGTACCGGCACCTGATCGGCACGGAGGTGGCGCTGCCGCTCACCGACCGGCGGATCCCGATCGTCGCCGACGAGCACGTCGACCCGAGCTTCGGCACCGGCATGGTCAAGGTGACCCCGGCGCACGACCCGAACGACTTCGAGATCGGCCAGCGGCACGACCTGCCCGCCCTGACAATCATGGACGAGCGGGGGATCATCACCGCGCCCGGCCCGTTCCAGGGCCTGGACCGGTACGAGGCGCGCCCGGCGATCGTCGCCGCGCTGCGCGAGCAGGGCCTGATCGTCGCGGAGAAGCGGCCGTACCTGCACGCGGTGGGGCACTGCTCGCGGTGCAAGACCACCGTCGAGCCGCGGCTGTCGCTGCAGTGGTTCGTGAACACCGGGCCGCTCGCCCAGGCCGCCGGCGACGCGGTTCGCGACGGTCGGGTGAAGATCGAGCCGGCCGAGCTGGCCAAGCGCTACTTCGCCTGGGTCGACAACATGCACGACTGGTGCATCTCCCGCCAGCTCTGGTGGGGCCACCGCATCCCGGTCTGGTACGGCCCGAACGGCGAGATCGTGTGCGTCGGCCCGGACGAGGAGCCGCCGAGCGGCGAGGGCTGGCGGCAGGACGAGGACGTCCTGGACACCTGGTTCTCCAGCGGCCTGTGGCCGTTCTCCACCCTGGGCTGGCCGGAGCGGACCCCGGACCTGGCCAAGTTCTACCCGACCAGCGTGCTGGTCACCGGTTACGACATCCTCTTCTTCTGGGTCGCCCGGATGATGATGTTCGGCCTCTACGCGATGGACGGCGTGCAGCCGTTCGACGTGGTGGCGCTGCACGGCATGGTCCGCGACGAGCACGGCAAGAAGATGTCGAAGTCGTTCGGCAACGTGGTCGACCCGCTGGACTGGATCGACCGGTTCGGCGCCGACGCCACCCGGTTCACCCTGGCCCGGGGCGCCAACCCCGGCCAGGACGTGCCGGTCAGCGAGGAGTGGTGCCAGGGCTCCCGCAACTTCTGCAACAAGCTCTGGAACGCCACCCGGTTCGCGCTGATGAACGGCGCGCACACCGGGGGGCCGCTGCCGGCCGCCGAGGCGTTGTCGACGGTCGACCGGTGGATCCTGTCCCGGCTGGCGCACGTCACCGCCGAGGTCGACGAGCAGTTCGAGGCGTACGAGTTCGCGAAGGTCTGCGACCTGCTGTACCACTTCGCCTGGGACGACGTCTGCGACTGGTACGTCGAGCTGAGCAAGCCGGTGCTGGCCGAGGGGGGACCGGCCGCCGAGGCCACCCGCCGGGTGCTCGGGCACGTGCTGGACCAGCTGCTGCGGCTGCTGCACCCGGTCATCCCGTTCGTCACCGAGGAGCTGTGGCTCGCCCTGACCGGCGGCGAGACGGTGATGACCGCCGCCTGGCCGACCGCCGACCGGGCGCTGTTCGACGACGCCGCCGAGGCCGAGGTCGGCACCCTGCAGCGGGTGGTCACCGAGGTCCGCCGGTTCCGTTCCGACCAGGGCCTGCGCCCCACCCAGCGGGTCGCCGCCCGACTCGACGGCCTGGCCGCCGCCGGGATCGCGGCGCACGAGCCGCTGATCCGGTCGCTGGCCCGGCTGGACGCGGCCGGTGGCGCCTTCCAGGCCAGCGCCACGCTGGCCATGCCCGGCTCGGTGAACGTCGCCCTGGACACCCGGGGCTCCATCGACGTGGCCGCCGAGCGGGCCCGGCTGACCAAGGACCGCGCGGCGGCCGAGAAGGAGGCCGCGCAGGCCCGGGCCAAGCTGGACAATCCGGCGTTCGTCGGCAAGGCACCGGAGCCCGTGGTGACCAAGATCCGTGACCGGCTCGCGGTGGCCGAGGCCGACCTGGCCCGGATCGACGCGGCCCTGGAGGCGCTTTCCTCGTGACCGATCGTGACTCGTTCGCCGAGGTCGAGGCCGAACTGTCCGGCCGCGGGTTCACCCGGATGGTCTTCGAGCTGGACCGGATCCAGTCCCTGCTCGACCTGCTCGGCGACCCGCAGCGGGCCTACCCGGCGATCCACCTGACCGGGACCAACGGCAAGACCTCCACGGCCCGCATGATCGATTCGCTGCTGCGGGCGTTCGGGCTGCACACCGGCCGCTACACCAGCCCGCACCTGGAGACCGTCCGGGAGCGGATCAGCCTGGACGGCGAGCCGGTGAGCGAGGAGCGGTTCACCGCGACGTACCGGGAGGTCGAGCCGCTGGCCCGGCTGGTGGACGAGCGGTCGGCCGAGCCGCTGACCTACTTCGACATGACCACCGCGCTGGCGTTCGCCACCTTCGCCGACGCCCCGGTGGACGTGGCGGTGGTCGAGGTGGGTCTCGGCGGCGCCGAGGACTCGACGAACGTGATCCAGGCCGGAGTCGCGGTGATCACGCCGATCGGGCTGGACCACACGGAGTGGCTCGGCGACACGGTCGAGGACATCGCCCTGCACAAGGCCGGCATCATCCACAAGGGCGCGACGGTCATCTCGGCGGCGCAGGAGGAGGAGGCGGCCCGCCCGATCCTGGAGCGCTGCGCCGAGGTGGGCGCGACCATCGCCCGCGAGGGCTCCGAGTTCGGGGTGCTTCGCCGGGCGGTCGCCGTCGGCGGCCAGGTGCTCACCCTGCAGGGCCTGGGCGGCGTCTACGAGGAGGTGTTCGTCCCGCTGCACGGCGCCCACCAGGCGCAGAACGCGGCGGTGGCGCTCGCCGCCGTCGAGGCGTTCCTCGGTGCCGGCGCGCGGCGGCAGCTGGACGTCGAGACGGTCCGCGAGGGGTTCGCGGCGGCCAGTTCGCCGGGGCGGCTGGAGCGGGTCCGCAGCGCGCCGACGATCCTGCTGGACGGGGCGCACAACCCGCAGGGGATGGCCGCCACGGTCACCGCGCTGCAGGAGGAGTTCGCGTTCAGCAAGCTGGTCGCGGTGCTCGGCGTGCTCGCCGACAAGGACGCGGCCAGCCTGCTGGAGCTGCTGGAGCCGGTGGTCGACCAGGTGGTGGTGACCCGGAACAGCTCGCCGCGGGCGATGCCGGCCCGGGAGTTGGCGGCATTGGCCGCCGAGGTGTTCGGCCCGGACCGGGTGGAGGTGGCCGAGGAGATGCCGGACGCGATCGAGGCGGCGGTGGCGCTGGCCGAGGAGGACGTGCCGGGCGAGCTGAGCGGGGTGGGCGTACTGATCACCGGTTCGGTGGTGACCGTGGCCGACGCCCGCCGGCTGCTGAAGCGATGACCGGCCCGGAGCACCCGCGGGCGGACGCGCCGGGCGAGCCGGCCGGCGCCCCGGACGGCCCCGCCCCGGACGGCCCCGCCGCGGGCGGACCGCGGCGGTCGGGGCTGCGGAACCCGGAGCGGGCGGTACGCGGCCTGGGCGCCGGCACGCTGAGCCTGGAGGCGTTGGTGCTGCTGCTCGCCATCCAGCCGATCCGGGTGGTCGGCGGCGACCTGAGCGGCACCGCGATCGGCGCGGTGGTGGCGCTGGCCGTGGCGGCGGTGGTGCTGGCCGGCATGATGCGCCGACCGTGGGCCTGGCCCGCCGGCACCGCCCTGCAGGGGCTGCTGATGCTGGCCGGGCTGCTGCACTGGTCGCTGTTCGCGCTGGGTGTCATCTTCGCCCTGGTCTGGGCGTACGCCCTGCACGTACGCCGGGTCATCCTCGGCTGAGCGCGGCCCGGCCGGTCGGCCGGGGGTTCACGCCTCGGCGCGTTCCCGCCACTGGGTCAGCGCGATGCCGTGGCCGTCCGGGTCGCGGAAGGCGGCCGCCCACACCTCCAGCCTGCTGCCCCGGTTGACCACCCTCGGCGCGTAGGTGAACCGCACGCCGGAGTCGCGCATCCGGTCGTACGCGGCCTGGATGTCGTCGACCTCGAGGTTGACGTGCACCACCCGCCGGTTCACCGCCGCCGCCTCGGTGTTCTCGCGCAGCACCAGGCGGGTCGCGCCGGAGGCGAGCACGGCGTTGCCGCTGCCCCGGTCGACCTCGGTGAAGCCGAGCACGTCCCGGTAGAACGCCAGCGAGCGGGACAGGTCGGTGACCAGCAGGGTGAGCCCGACCCCGCTGATCGGCGCGGCCGGGTCGGCAGCCGCGGCGTCCGGGTCGAAGCCGAAGATCGCCTCGTCCAGTTCCTCCGGGGTGACCGCCTCCGTGCGCGGCCGGGGCGGCGGCAGCGGGTCGTCCAGCGGCAGGTCGATCGGGTCGAGCGGCTCCGCCGCGGGCGGGTCGAACCGCTCCTCGGCGGGCGGGCGCGGGGCCGGGGTGGCCCGGCGGGGCAGCGTGCCGCTCTCGGTCGACTGCTCCACCACGGTGCCCTCCAGCACCACCGGGCCGCCGGGGCGCTGGTGCATCCGCACCGGTTCGCGCTCGTCGGCGGGCGGGCCGAGCTCGTCGACCAGCGGGTCCGGCCCGAGCGGATCGCGCGGGTCGTCGCGCAGGTCGTCCTCCGGGGCCCGGTCGGCCCACGGCGGGGCCTCCTGCTGGATCAGCACCTCCTCCACCGGCTCGGCGCCGGCGTACTCGGGCGGGAGGTCGGCGGCCGCCTCGGCGGTCTCGCTGTGCGTGGGCACCTCGTCCCAGAGGACCCGGACGTGCCGCTGGTCGTCCAGCGCCACCCGGATCGGCAGGGCCTGACCGAGCGACGGCCACTTGGCCACCGGCACCCGCGGCTCGATGATCTTCTTGGAGCGCGGCGGCAGGCCCGGGGCGTCGATCACCAGTTGCAGCTCGCAGCGGCCGAAGGCGTACTGGGTGGGTGGCTCGGAGGCGCTGTGCACGTGCCCGACGCCGACCACCCAGGTGCGCCCGCCGCCACGCACGGTGGCCAGCGCGATGGCCAGCACCAGCAGGGCCGCCCCGAGCGCCACGATCGCCCAGCTGGTCATGCCGAGGCCGAAGAGGATCACGAAGGTGGCCACGGTGCCGAGCACCGCGGCGATCAGCTTGCGTACCGGCGCGATGGGTCGGTTCCCGCCATTCGCCACTGTGGACCTCCCGGGGGTCAAGGGCCAGGCTAGGCCGGACCGGTGGCCGGGGGAAAGACCGGCCGCCGCGCCGGCGCCGGGACCGGGTCGCTAGGCTGACCGTACCCAGCAGGACGGTCTTGCGCGCACAGGAGGAACCCAGCGTGTCCAGCAGCAGCCCGGATGAGCGCACCCTCGTACTGATCAAGCCGGACGCGGTGCGCCGCGGGCTGGTCGGCGAGGTCATCTCCCGCTTCGAGCGCAAGGGCCTGCGGATCGACGCGATGGTGACCCGGACGATGGACCCCGCGCTGGCCGACGAGCACTACGCCGAGCACGTCGACAAGCCGTTCTACCCACCGCTGAAGGACTTCATGACCGGCGGTCCGCTGGTCGCCCTGGTGCTCTCCGGCGACCAGGTCATCGACGTGGTGCGCGGGCTGGTCGGCGCGACCGACGGGCGCAAGGCGGCCGCCGGCACCATCCGCGGTGACTTCTCCCTGTCCAACCGGGAGAACCTGGTGCACGCCTCCGACTCCCCGGACAGCGCCAAGCGGGAGATCGCGCTCTGGTTCCCCGAGCTGGGCTGACGCGAGCTGGGCTGAGCCGGTGCGGGCTCCGGGCTCAGTCGGTGAGGGTCGGGAGCTTGTCCGGGTTGCCCACCACGTAGAGCCCGGTGATCCGACCGCCGGCGGCGGACACGGTGAGCGCGTACCGGCTGCCGTCGGGGCGGACGACCAGCGCGGCCGGCTGGCCGTTGAGTTCCAGCCGGCGCACCGAGAGCCGGACGCCGCCGTAGATGCCGGCGAAGAAGCGGGCGATCCGGTCCGCGCCGGTGACCGGGTTGCGGGCCGCCTTCACCCGCCCGCCGCCGTCGGTCCAGGCGGTGGCGTCCGCGGCGACCAGCCCGGTCAGCGCCGCCAGGTCGCCGTCGCGGGCGGCGGCGAGGAAGGCGTCCAGCAGCCGCTCCTGCTCGGCCCGGTCGACGGTGAACCGGCGCCGGTCCTGCCCGATCCGGGCCACCGCGCGGTGGTGCAGCTGCCGGCAGTCCGCCGGCGACCGGTCCAGGATCTCCGCGATCTCGGCGTACGGCAGCTCGAAGGCGGTGTGCAGGACGTAGACCGCCCGCTCCGGCGGGCTGAGCCGTTCCAGCAGGTGCAGCAGCGCGGTGCCCAGCGTGTCGCGCTGCTCGGCGCGGTCCAGCGGCCCGAACGGCGAGGGCGCGGTCGGCACCGGTTCGGGCAGCCACGGGCCGACGTACGCCTCCCGGGCGGCCTGCCGGGCCCGGAGCCGGTCCAGGGCCAGCCGGGTGACCACCCGGGACAGGTACCGGCGCGGCTCGGCCACCGCCGCCCGGTCGACGGCCAGCCACCGCAGGTAGGCGTCCTGGAGCACGTCCTCCGCGTCGTGCCGGCTACCGAGCAGGCGGTAGGCGAGGCCGAGCAGCATCGGCCGGTGCGCCTCGAGCGCACCGGCCGCCTGCTGCGCTGCGAGCGTGGTCACACGGTCAGCGGGGGCTGCTTCCGGGTGGTGACGGCGATCCGGTTCCACACGTTGATTGTGGCGATCGCCATGACCAGGTCGGCCAGTTCCCGCTCCGACCACACCTTCGCCGCGGCGTCCCAGACGTCGTCCGGCACGCCGTGCTCGCCGAGCCGGGTGACCGCGTCGGTGAGGGCGAGCGCGGTGCGCTCCCGCTCGGTGAAGAACGGCGCCTCCCGCCACGCCGCCACCGCGAACAGCCGGCGGGTCGACTCGCCCGCGTCGAGGGCGTCCCGGCTGTGCATGTCGACGCAGAACGCGCAGCCGTTCAACATCGACGCCCGGATCTTGACCAGCTCCAGCACGGTGTGCTCGACGTTGGCCCGGACGTACTTCTCCAGCCCCAGCACGGCGTGGTACGCCTCCGGCGCCACCTCGGCCGCATCCATCCGCTGCATGACAAACCTCCCTGGTCGGTGGTGTGACACCGACACGACGACGCGGCGGGGGCGCGGCGTGACGGTCGGGCCTGTGATCCCGGTCATGGCGGGCGCGCCGCGCGGGG
>NZ_QGSW01000165.1:0-43419 GCF_003176715.1 Micromonospora sp. S4605 | reverse complement strand
GGCGGGGGGTCAGCCGTCGAGGAGGTCGTCGACGGTGCCGTCGACCGGGCGGCCGCGGGCGGCGAGTTCCTCGGCCTGCCGGGCCAGCACGGCGCCCACCTCGGTCATGTCCGCGCCGGCCAGGCCGGTCCGCCGCACCGCGTCCCCCGGGTCCCGGAAGTAGGTGCGGCTGAGCAGGCCGCTCACGCTCGCCGCCGCCAGCCGCGCCTCGCCGAGCATCAGCAGGGCCTGGTCCGTCTCGTACCACTCGGCCAGCCGGGCGGCCCGGGCGTGCGCCGCGCTGCCCCGGTACCAGGCCCGGCGGGCGGCGGTGCTGAACTCGGCGGGCCGGGCCCGGGCCAGCCGGCCCAGGTGCTCGTCGCGCAGCGTGCGCAGCCAGCCGGTCGGGTCGTGCAGCGGCCGGGTGGTGACGAAGCGGTCGGCGGTCAGCGGCCACAGCGAGGTGATCGTGCGGGCCCGGGCCAGGTAGTCGTCCGCGCCGGCGACGGTCAGGTCGACCAGCACGCCGTCCACCCGGCGGGTGGCCGCCGGCGGCCCGGCGCCGGGCCGGTAGGTCACCACCAGCAGCCCGAGTTCGCCGTTGCCGCCGCCGTCGTCGTCGCCGTGGGCCAGCGGGCCGTGCACCGCCACGGCCAGCACGTCGGCCGGGAACCGCCGCCGGACGGCGTCGGCCACCCGCTCGGCCACCGGCCACCGTGGATCGCCCAGGTACCCGTCCGTCCCGGCGTTCGCGGTGCTCGCGTCCACGCCGATCACCCCTGCCTCGTGCGGAGTGCCGCCCGTCGGCCGGGCGCCGGGTCCACCCTAGTCAGGCTCCGCCGGGGTGGCGGGTGCGCCGCGCCCGGTGGGCACCAGCCGGAAGACGCGGATCTCCCGGCCGCCGGCCCGCTGGACGTACGCCCGGTAGGCCGGCCACTCGGTGACCAGCAGCCGCCAGAGCCGCTCCCGTTCGGCGCCGGTGGCCACCTCGGCGCGCACCGGGATCCGGCGGCCCTTGACGGCCACCGCGGCGGCCGGGTCGGCGAGCAGGTTCAGCGACCAGCCGGGCTGGTGCGCCTGGCCCCAGTTCGAGCCGACCACCACGTACGCGTCGCCGTCGGGCACGTAGAGCAGCGGGTTGCTGCGTGGCTTGCCGGAGCGGCGGCCGGTGGTGGTGATGACCAGCGACGGGATCAGGCCGAGGGCGACCACCCGCCCCCGGGTGAGCCGCCCGACCAACCGGTCGGCGGGGACGAGCAGGCGGGCGGCGGCACCGAACCAGCGGTGGTGGCCGACCCGGCGGGTGAGGGATCCCAGTACGGGCACGGTCTCCAGTGTGCCGGCCGGCGGCCGTCCGCGGCACCCCCGGAACCGGCACCCGGTGCTCAGTCGAGCCGGCGCTCCACCGGCAGCCGGGACCGGGTGAACAGGCCCGCGCCGAGCATCGCGACCAGCGGCACCAGCACCAGGACGCCGAGGACGGTCCACGGGACCACCACCGGGTACGGCTCCGACACCGGCCAGGTCGAGGCGTACCGGCGGTTGGTGGCGGTGAGGATGATCAGGGCGGTGCCGAGCCCGGCGACGATGCCGAGCGTGGAACCGAGCACGGCGATCACCCCGGCCTGGCAGAGCGACAGCAGCCGGCGTACGCCCGGACCGGCGCCGACCGCCGCCAGGGTGGACAGGTCCCGGCGGCCCTCGGCCGCCGCGAGCCCGGTGGCGATGCCCGCGGCCCCCACGGTGACCACCCCGGACGCCGCCGCCAACAGGAGCAGCAGCGGACGCGCCCCGCTGTCCGGCCGGCCCCGTTCGATCTCCACCTGCAGGCCGAGCGGCCGCAGCGCGGCGACGAAGCGGTCCTGCCGGCGCTGGTCCGTCACCCCGTCGACCGCCCAGCCGACGGGCCGGGTGACCAGACCGAGCCGGTCGGCCGCCGGCGCCGAGAGCAGCAGCCGGTCGATGCCGGTCCCGGTGCGCAGCGCGTAACCGGGCAGGGCGGCGGCTGCCGGCAGCGGAGCGTCCGGGTCGTCGGCGAAGTGGTTGACCAGCACCCGCACCCGGTCGTCGACCAGGTAGCGCGGATCGGTCACCACGGCCCCACCGCCGCGCAGCACGGCGGTGGCGGCGGCCACGTCCGCCGGGTCGGCGCCGGTGAGGATCGGCAGCGCGGTCCCGTCGTCCACCACGACCTCGAAGTACTGGCCGTACTGGTCGGCCGGCGCATGCCGGCAGCGGGCGTCGGCCAGGGCCTGCCGGCGCTCGGCGGCGGAGAGGCCGTCGCCGGGCGGCCACGGGCAGGTCCGCTCCGGCGGCAGCACCGGGGTGACCGAACAGGAGTCGACCGCCGGCGGGCAGTCCGCCGTGGTCAGCGCCGCCACCTGCTCGGCGCCGAGGTGGGCGCGGGCCGCCGCGACGACCCGGGCCCGCGTCCCGGCGTCCGCCGCCCGCTCCGGGTTGGGCGGGCTGACCACCACGTTGCCGTACGGGACGGTCGGCTCGTACATCCGGTCGGCGCGGGCCTCGTCGCTGGCCAGGTAGACGCCGAGGGCGACGCTGCCGGCGACCGCGGCCATCACCGCGGAGATGGCCGGCGCGGTGGAGGACCGGTTGCGGCTGGCGTCGCGCAGCGCGATCCGCGGGGCCAACGGCAACGCCCGGCCGAGCCGGGCGAGCAGCCCGACCAGCGTCGGCGTGGCGAAGACCAGCCCCAGCTCGCCGACGACCAGCCCGGCGAGGGTGACGCTCGGCGTGCTCCCGGCCGCTCCGGCGGCAGCCACCGCGGCGCCCCCGGCCGTCAACAGCAGCCCGGCGGCCAGCCACCGCCGCCGGTGCGCCGGGGCCGTGCGCCGCCCGGCCAGCCCGGCGACCACGTCCTGCCGGGCCGCCGTCCAGGCCGGCGCCAGCGCGGCGAGCACCCCGGCCAGCACCGCCACCGCGGCGATCGCCAGCAGCGCCGCCGGCCAGCAGCGGTACCCGCCGAAGCGCGCCCCGAACAGGTACTGCTCCACCAGGGGCCGGCCGGCGAACGCGACCGCGACGCCGAGCACCACCCCGGCGGCGGCCCCGACGGCGCCCAGCACCACCCCGTCGGCCAGCACGACCCGGCGGAGCTGGGCGGCGTCCCCGCCGGCCACCGCGACCAGCGCGAGGTCCCGCCGCCGACGCCGTACGCCGACCGCGAAAGCCGGCCCGACCAGGAGCACGACCTCCAGCAGCCCGAGCCCGCCGACCAGCACCATGGTGCTCATCTGCTCGACGTCGACCGCCGGGGAGCGGCTCGGCACGAACACGGCCTCGCCGGCCGGTGGGGCGACCGGTGCCGGGGTGCGCCCGGTGACGACGACGCCGTGCGCGTTGAGTCGGCGGACCAGGTCGCCGTCGAGCCCCGCGGGCAGGTCGACCAGGAAGGTGTTGTCCGGCTCCGTCACCGGCCCGGGCACGGCGGCCGGGTGCAGCGCCGCCACCGGGCGCAGTTCCTCGGGGAACTCGACCACGCCGACGACCCGGTAGCTGGCCGAGCCGTCGGCGGTGGTGACGGTGTCACCGGGGCGGGCGTGCAGGCGGCGCAGCGCCGCCGGGTTCAGCGCGATCTCACCGGCCCCGCCGGGTGGCCGGCCGGCGAGCACCCGGGCCAGCCCCACGCCGAGCGGATCGGTGAGGTCGACGATCCGGCCGGAGAACGTCTCGTCCCGGTCGCCGATCCGGAACGGGACCGGCGCCCAGCGGCGTATCTCCAGGACCCGGCTGCCGGCCGGGAGCAGCCCGCCGACCTGCTCGGCGGTGACCGGCGCGGGCTGGACCGGCTCGCCCTCGTGGCTCCAGCCGTCCCCCCAGGCGCTCTGCACCACCGGGCCGCGGGCCACCCAGCGCAGCTCCGCGTCGGCGGTCCCCAGCTGGCGGTCGACCTGCTCGGCGGGGGTCAGCTCGGACATGTCGTAGCTGGCGGCGGCGAAGCTCAGCGCCAGCACCGGCAGGGTGATCATCGCGAGCACCAGCGCGGTACGGCCCCGGGCCCGGCGGGCCTCCCGCCGGGCGATGCGCAGCGCCGCCCGCCAGGACCCGATCGCCCCGGCGAGCCGCGCGCCGCGGCCCGGGTTCACCGTCCGCTGCCGCTGAGCAGCTGCTCGACACCGACCAGCGGCGCGGTGGTGTCGACCAGCACCCCGTCGCGCAGGAACACCACCCGGTCGGCCCAGCCGGCGTGCCGCGCCTCGTGGGTGACCAGCACCCCGGCCGCGCCCGCGTCCACCCGGCGGCGCAGCAGGTGCAGCACCGCCTCGCCGGTCTGCGAGTCGAGCGCGCCGGTCGGCTCGTCGGCCAGCACCAGCCGGCGCTCACCGACCAGCGCCCGGGCGATCGCGACCCGCTGCTGCTGGCCGCCGGAGAGCTGGTCGGGGAAGCGGTCGCCCAGCTCCGGCAGGCCCACCTCGGCGAGCGCGTCCGCGGCCAGCCGGCGGGCCCGCCGCACGCCGGCGCCGTCGAGTTCGAGCGGCAGCGCCACGTTCTCCATCGCGGTGAGGCTGCCGAGCAGGTTGAGGTCCTGGAAGATGTAGCCGATCCGGCGCCGGCGCAGCTGCGCCAGCCGCCGCCGGTCCAGCTCGCCCAGCGGCTGGCCCTCGACCCGCACCTCGCCGGCGGTCGGGCTGTCCAGCCCGCCGGCGAGGGCCAGCAGGGTCGACTTCCCTGAGCCGGACGGACCCATCACGGCGACCAGCTCGCCCGGCCGCACCGACAGGCTCACCCCGCGCAGGGCGTGCACGGCGGCCGGTCCGGTGCCGTGGGTGCGGTGCACGTCGCGCAGGTCGAGCACGGCCTCGTCGGTCGCGTTGCGCGGGCCGTCCGGTCCGCCGTCGGTGCTCACCGGCGCGCCTCCTCGTCGGTCCGGTCCACCGCCCCGGAGGTCGCCGCCGGACCGCCGGCGGGCGGCCGGTACCGCACCAGGCTGGTCTCGCAGTGGTCCAGCCAGCGCACCTCCGCCTCGGCCTGGAACACCATCGCGTCCAGCACCAGCCGCCACGGCAGGTCCTCGGGCCGGTCGCTGGCGTACTTCAACCGGGTCAACTCCTGCAGCGTGCGCATGGTCGCGCTGCGCTGGTTCTGCACCACCGACCGGACGTCCACCCCGGGGGTGGTGAGCGCCAGGGCGAGCTTGATCGCCAGTTCGTCGCGGGGGCGGTCGGTCCGGCTGATCGGGGTGGCGAACCACAGCGCCAGGTCCGCCCGCCCGGCGTCGGTGATCTCGTACGGGCGTTGCCCGGCGTCGCTCTCCGGCAGCGACCGGACCAGCCCGTCCCGTTCCAGCCGGGACAGGGTGGTGTAGACCTGCCCGATGTTCAGCGGCCAGGTCGAGCCGGTCGACTCCTCGAACGCGGCGCGCAGCTGGTAGCCGTACATCTGGCCGCGTTCGAGCAGGGCGAGCAGCCCGTGACGGATGGACATGGCAACGGAGTATGCATACCTGGTATGTCACCCGCAACCGGAGCGGCGACCGTGCCGCGTCCCGGTTCAGGCAGGTCGGCCGGGGAACGGCACGGTCAGCGGGGTGATCCCCGCGGTGCGCCGCCAGCGGGTGGCCCGCAGCGCGTACTCCACCAGCGCGGCCAGCGCCTGGTCGCGGTCGGCGCCGGTGGTGTGCGGCAGCGCCGCCCGCCAGAACGCCGCGGTCCGCTCCTCGACCTCCACCGCCAGCCGCAGCGCGCTGGCCCGGTCGGTCACCGGGAACGGCAGCGCGTAGCCGGCCCGGTCCGCCGGGACCGTGCCGCCGGTGCTCAACCGCAGCACCAGGGTGTCCCGCCGGCGCCGGTGGGCGGCCTCGGCGTCCCGGGCGGCCGCCCGGGCGGCCCCGCTGAGGCGTACCCCAATCGGGCCGTAGGCCCAGATGGCCGCGTACTCGGCGGTGAGCGCGTCGGCCAGGGCGGCGGGCGGCCCGGCCGGGGTGGTCGGCTGCGTCACTTCAGTGCCTCCACGTGGGTGGCCCGGGCGGCGGCGATCGAGCCGAGCAGCGCGGCCCGCTCGGCCGGTGCCGCCGCGCAGGCCCTCGTCGCGGTCTCCCGGCCGGCGCGCTCGGCCTCGCGCAGCCCGGCGAGGGCGGCGTCCGGGTCGGCCGCGGCGGGTTCGGACGGGCTCGGCGCGGGCGCCGACGGCAGCGGCGTGCCGATCACCCGGGCGAGTTCGGCCGCGTGCGCCTGGTGCGACTCGGCGATCGGGGTGAGCCGGTCGGCCAGCTCCGGGTGGGCGCCGGCAGCCGCCCGGAGCCCGGCGGCCAGCCGGAGCGCCTCGTCGACCAGCGGCGCGAGCGGGTCGGGTCCGGGGGCCGGGTCGTCGCGGTCGAGAAGATCACAGCCGGTCAGCGGCGCGGTCGCGCCACCGAGGACCAGCACGGCGCCGGCCCGCAGCACCGTTCGCCGGGAATGCCCGGATCTCTGACTGTGTTGTGTCGTTCTGCCCGTCGCCACCGGACAAGTCAACACCATCCGTGGCGGTACGTGGGCCAGAGGCGTCGGTGCGCCGCCCGGTCCGGGACGGCGTCGGCGCGTTACGCTCTGCGCAGCCACCGGCGCGTCCGCCCCGGTGGCGTGCCGGCATGGCGGCAGATCGCCGCCGCCGCTCCAGGAGAAGGGTGCGCCAGATGACGCAGCGTGGCCGAGCCACCAGGTCGACGGGGCCGACGGGACGACCCCGCCGGGCCGACGGCCCGCGTGGCCTCGAGCGCGCCGGCGCCCCCCGTGGCGACCTGGCCGCCCGGCGCGCCCGGCTGCGCGAGGTCGTCGAGCCGGTGGTCGGCGCGGCCGGCTACGACCTGGAGGAGCTCACCGTCTCCCGGGCCGGCCGGCGGCACGTGGTGCGGGTGATCGTCGACGCCGACGGCGGGATCAACCTGGACGCCGTCGCCGACGTCTCCCGGGCCGTCTCGGCGGCGCTGGACGCGGCCGAGGAATCCGGCGACGACCTGATCGCCGGGGAGTACCAGTTGGAGGTCAGCTCCCCCGGCGTGGACCGGCCGCTCACCCTGCCCCGGCACTGGCGGCGCAACGTGGGCCGGCTGGTGAAGGTCACCGCCCGCGGTGGCCTGCCCGAGCAGCGTGGCGAACGCCCCGCGGGGGACCGGCAGGTCACCGGCCGGGTGGTCGCGGCCGACGACGAGCGCGTGGTGCTGGAGACCGAGGCCGGCCGCGCCGGGTGGGCCTACGCCGATCTTGGCCCGGGCCGGGTGCAGGTCGAGTTCACCCGCCTCGACGAGATCGAGGAGACGGACGAACTCGACGAGACAGACGACACCGACGACTTCGACGACGACGATGATGTGGAGGACGAGGAGAGGTGAACATCGACCTCGCGGCGCTGCGCGCACTGGAGCGCGAGCGGGAGATCCCGTTCGACACGATCCTCGCGGCGATCGAGACCGCGCTGCTGACCGCCTACCGGCACACCGAGGGCGCGGAGCCGCACGCCCGGGTGGAGATCGACCGCAAGACCGGCGCCGCCCTGGTGTACGCCCAGGAACTGGACGACGAGGGCGGTGTGGCGCGGGAATGGGACGACACCCCGCACGACTTCGGCCGGATCGCCGCCATGACGGCCAAGCAGGTGATCCTCCAGCGGTTGCGGGAGGCCACCGACGAGGTGCACTTCGGCGAGTACGTCGGGCGCGACGGTGACCTGGTCACCGGCGTGGTGCAGGCGCACGAGGCACGGGCCGAGAAGGGCATCGTCAGCGTCGACCTGGGCAAGCTGGAGGGCGTGCTACCGCAGTCCGAGCAGGTGCCCGGCGAGCGGTACGCGCACGGCGAGCGGATCCGCTGCGTGGTGGTGCACGTCGCCAAGGGGATGCGCGGCCCGCAGATCACGCTGTCCCGTTCGCACCCGGCCCTGGTGAAGAAGCTCTTCGCGCTGGAGGTCCCGGAGATCGCCGACGGCACCGTCGACATCGCGGCGATCGCACGTGAGGCAGGTCACCGTACGAAGATCGCGGTCCGCTCGACCGCCCCCGGGGTGAACGCCAAGGGGGCCTGCATCGGCCCGATGGGGCAGCGGGTCCGCGCGGTGATGAGCGAGCTGCACGGCGAGAAGATCGACATCATCGACTGGTCGGACGACCCGGCGACCTTCGTGGGCAACGCGTTGTCGCCGGCCAAGGCGCTGCGCGTCGAGGTGGTCGATCTGGCCAGCCGGACCGCCCGGGTCACCGTCCCGGACTTCCAGCTGTCGCTCGCGATCGGCCGGGAGGGGCAGAATGCCCGGCTCGCGGCCCGACTGACCGGTTGGCGGATCGACATCCGTTCCGACGCGGAGCAGGCGGCCGCACCGGGCCGGGGCGAAGCTGATCACGTACCCGAGCCGGGCGGCGCGATCTCGAGCAGCTAGGGGTAGACTTTCGCCAGTGGTACGACGCGCGCTGCCGGAGCGCACCTGTGTGGGTTGCCGGCGACGTGCGCCGGCCAGCGAATTGCTGCGGATCGTCGCGGTCGGCGACGAGGCTGGCTACAGCCTCCGGCCCGATCCGGCCCGCAGACTGCCGGGTCGGGGAGCGAACATGCACCCGGATCCGGCCTGCTTCGCGCTGGCGGTGCGGCGTCGCGCCTTCGGGCGTGCGCTGCGCATCACCGGGGTCCTCGACCACGGTGCGCTGGCGGAGCACGTCGATGCGCCAACCACTACGTCCGGTCAACCCGACCGGACGAGGGTCGCTAGCAAGGTAGGACGACCGACATGAGCACACGATGAAGTCGCAGAAATGACCAGGCTTCAAGTGCACGAGTGAGGTCGCTGCGGGTGCTGCCCGCACGACCTCGGAGTGAGGAGTGCAGTGGCAGGTAAGGCCCGCGTACACGAGCTTGCTAAGGAGCTCGGGGTCGAAAGCAAGACCGTTCTCGCCAAGCTCAAGGAGATGGGCGAGTTCGTCAAGTCCGCGTCGAGCACCGTCGAGGCGCCCGTCGCCCGACGGCTGCGTAGCGCATTCGTCGCCTCCGCCGGCGCGCCGGCCCCGGCCGCCTCGCCGGCGGCCGCGCCGTCCCCGGCTCCGGCGCCGTCTCCGGCGCCGACCCCCGGCGAGCCCCGGATCACCGCGAAGCCGACGCCGCCCCGGCGGCCGGCGGCGCCCGGTCCGAAGCCGAAGGGGCCGGTGCCCGGTCCGCCGCAGCCGGCGGCTCCGGTCGCCAAGCCGGCGAGTGCCCACGACATCGAGGTGGCGGCCGCCGAGGCGCGTGCCGCCGCGCTGAAGGCTGAGCAGGAGGCCGCGGTCAAGGCCGCGCAGGCCGCCCGCCAGCAGCAGCGCGAGAACGTCCGCCGGGAGCCCCCGACCGAGGGTGGTCCGCGGCCCGGTCCCCGACCGGGCCCGAACGCGGTCCCGCCCCGTCCGGGTCCGGCGACCGCTGGTCGTCCCGGCCCGGCCCCGGGTCCGGGTGGCCGTCCGGGCGGCCGTCCGCCGGCGCGTGGCGCCGGTAACAACCCGTTCGGCATCCAGGGCGGCCAGCAGCAGCGGCCGCCGGCCGCCGGTGCGGGTGGCCCCCGGCCGAGCCCGGCCGGGATGCCGCCGCGGCCGAGCCCGGCGTCCATGCCGCCTCGGCCCAGCCCGGCCTCCATGCCGAGCCAGCGTCCCGGTCGCCCCGGCGGCCCGGGCGCGGGTCGGCCCGGCGGCGGCGCCGGTCGTCCCGGTGGCGGCGGTGGTTTCCGCGGCGGCCCCGGTGGCGGTGGCGGCGGCGGTGGCGGCGGTTACCGTGGCGGCCCCGGCGGTGGCGCCGGCGGTGGCGGCGGTTACCGCGGTGGCCCCGGCGGCGGTGCCGGTGGTGGCTTCCGCCCCGGCGCTCCGGCCGGTGGCGCGGGTCGCCCCGGTGGTGGCGGTCGTGGCCGTGGCGGCGGCGCCGCGGGTGCCTTCGGGCGTCCGGGCGGCAAGCCGACCCGCGGTCGCAAGTCCAAGAAGCAGCGCAGACAGGAGTTCGACAACCTGTCGGCCCCGACCATGAGCTCGGGTGCTCCCCGGGGTCAGGGTCAGGTCGTCCGGCTCTCCCGTGGCGCCTCGCTGTCGGACTTCGCCGACAAGATCAACGCCAACCCGGGTTCGCTGGTCCAGGAGATGTTCAACCTGGGCGAGATGGTCACCGCGACCCAGTCGTGCTCCGACGACACCCTGCTGCTGCTGGGTGAGCACCTCGGCTTCAACGTGCAGATCGTCAGCCCGGAGGACGAGGACCGCGAGCTGCTCGCGCAGTTCAACATCGACCTCGACGCCGAGGTCGACGAGGACCGCCTGGTCAGCCGGCCGCCGGTGGTGACCGTCATGGGTCACGTCGACCACGGTAAGACCAAGCTGCTCGACGCGATCCGCAAGGCGAACGTGGTGGCCGGCGAGGCGGGTGGCATCACCCAGCACATCGGCGCCTACCAGGTCCACGTCCCGCACGAGGGCGAGGACCGGGCGATCACCTTCATCGACACCCCGGGTCACGAGGCGTTCACCGCCATGCGTGCCCGTGGTGCCCAGGTCACCGACATCGTGATCCTGGTGGTCGCGGCCGACGACGGCGTGATGCCGCAGACGATCGAGGCGCTCAACCACGCCAAGGCGGCCGACGTGCCGATCGTGGTGGCGGTCAACAAGGTCGACAAGCCCGAGGCGAACCCGGACAAGGTCCGCCAGCAGCTGACCGAGTACGGCCTGGTCGCCGAGGAGTACGGCGGCGACACGATGTTCGTCAACGTGGCCGCCAAGCCGGGCATCGGCATCGACGACCTGCTCGAGGCCGTCCTGCTGACCGCCGACGCGTCGCTGGAGCTGACCGCTCCGATCGACGGGCCGGCGCAGGGTGTGGCCATCGAGGCGCACCTGGACAAGGGCCGCGGTGCGGTGGCGACGGTGCTGGTGCAGAAGGGCACCCTGCGGGCGGGCGACTCGATCGTCGCCGGTGGGGCGCACGGCCGGGTCCGCGCGATGCTCGACGAGAACGGCAACCAGGTCGCCGAGGCCGGGCCGGCGCGTCCGGTGCTGGTGCTCGGTCTGACCGCGGTGCCCGGTGCCGGCGACACGTTCCTGGCGGCCGAGGACGACCGCACGGTGCGGCAGATCGCCGAGCAGCGGCAGGCACGGCGACGGGCGGCGGCATTCGCCAACTCCCGGGGCCGGGCCACCCTCGAGACGCTCATGGAGCAGCTCAAGGAGGGCGAGAAGACCTCGCTCAACCTGGTGCTCAAGGGCGACGTCTCCGGTTCGGTGGAGGCGCTCGAGGACGCGCTGTTCAACCTCGACATCCCCGAGGAGGTCCAGCTCAGGATCATCCACCGGGGCGTCGGCGCGATCACCGAGAGCGACGTCATGCTCGCGAGCGCCTCGTCCGAGGCGGTCACGATCATCGGCTTCAACGTGCGGGCGGCCAACAAGGTTCGCGAGATCGCCGACCGCGAGGGCGTGGAGATCCGGTACTACACGGTCATCTACCAGGCCATCGAGGAGATCGACGCGGCGCTCAAGGGCCTGCTCAAGCCGGAGTACGAGGAGGTCGAGCTGGGCACCGCGGAGATCCGCGACGTCTTCCGCTCGTCCAAGATCGGCAACATCGCCGGTTGCATCGTCCGCTCCGGTCTCATCCGCCGCAACGCCAAGGCGCGGCTGCTGCGGGACGGGTCGGTCGTGGCGGACAACCTCACGATCAACTCGCTCAAGCGGTTCAAGGACGACGCGACGGAGGTCCGCGAGGGCTTCGAGTGTGGTCTGACCCTGGGTGGCTACAACAACGTCCAGGTCGGCGACATCATCGAAACCTTCGAGATGCGGGAGAAGCCGCGCGCCTGATCCCGAGGTGACGCACTGATCAAGGGGTTTACGCCGGAAGGCGTAAACCCCTTGATCATGTGGGGGTACGTCCCGGTATCGTCCGGAGCGATGTTCACCGGAACCGCGGTCTTCGACCTGCTGCTGCCGGGCGACTCCCGGTCGCTCAAGGCCAAGAGATCATACGTACGCCCAATCGTCGCGGCGCTGCGCCGCTTCGAGGTGTCCGCCGCCGAGGTGGGCGCGCTCGACCTGCACGGTCGGGCGCAGATCGGGGTGGCCGTGGTGGCCGCCGAGGCGGCCCACGTCCGCGAGGTGCTCGACTCCTGCGAGCGGCTGGTCGCCGGCCGTCCCGAGACCGAGCTGCTGTCGGTGCGCCGCCGGCTCTACGGCGCGGAGGACTGACCCGGCCGGTGCCGGCTCGGGCCACCCGGTGCCGCGCGGCGGTCCGGGCCGCGCGGGTAGTGTTCGAGATGTTGGCCGGTCGGCTCCGGCGGCGCCACGGGCGTCGCCGCCCGGCCGGGAGCGGGACGCCGTGGAGGTGGCGGAGATGACGGATCCGGCCAGGGTACGCCGGCACGCGGAGCGCATTCGCGAACTGGTCGCGTCGGTGGTGCGGAGCCAGATCAAGGACCCGCGGCTCGGGATGATCACCATCACCGACGCCCGGATCACCGCCGACCTGCGCGACGCCACGGTCTTCTACACAGTGCTCGGTGACGCCGCGGCCCAGTCCAGCACCGCCGCCGCGCTGGAGAGCGCCAAGGGCATGCTGCGCAGCACGGTGGGCAAGGCCCTCGGGCTGCGGCACTCGCCGACCCTGACGTTCGTCCTCGACGACGTGCAGGACCAGGTCAAGCACATCGACGACCTGCTCGCGGCGGCCCGTAACGCCGACGCCGAGGTGCAGCGGCTGGCCGCCCGGGCCGAGTACGCGGGCGAGGCCCAGCCCTACCGGCTGGACGAGGAATCCGAGGACACCGACGCCGTGGGCGAGGACGCCGAGGACGAGGACGAGACCCCGCCCCGGGGCGGGGACCGGCGGTGACCGACGCCGCCAGCCAGCCCGGAAGCGCCGTCGTCACGGCGGCACCCCCGGCCGGCGCCGGCCCCACCGAGGCCGATTGGACCGCGGCCGTGGCGGCCGTACGACAGCTGCCGGCCGACGCCCGGGTGCTGCTGATCTGCCACGTCAACCCGGACGGCGACGCGCTCGGCAGCATGCTCGGCTTCGGCCTCGGGCTGCGCCGGCTCGGCGTACGCCGGTTGCAGGCGACGTTCCCCGGCCCGCCGGAGGTGCCCGAACCGTTCCGCGGGCTGCCCGGGCTCGACCTGCTGGTGCCGGCCACCGAGGCGTACCCGGATCCGGACCTGGTGGTCTGCTTCGACGCGGCGAGCGAGTCGCGCCTCGGCGAGCTGGCCGACCGGCTGACCGGCGCGGGCGCCGCGGTGGTGCTCGACCACCACGCGTCCAACACCGGCTTCGGCGACGTCAACCTGGTGGACCCCCGGGCCGCGGCCACCTCGGTGGTCGCCGAGGAACTGCTGGCCCGGCTGGACGTGCCGCTGGACGCCGGCATCGCCGAGTGCCTCTACGTGGCGCTGACCACCGACACCGGCTCGTTCCGGTTCGAGGCCACCACCCCGGCGGTGCACCAGATGGCGGCCCGGCTGCTGGGCACCGGCATCAGCCCCGGGGACATCTCCCGGCGGGTCTTCGACACCCGGCCCTTCGGCGCCGTCCGGCTCTTCGGCGAGGTGCTCGGCCGGGCCCGGCTGGAGCCGGCCGCGGCCGGCGGGCACGGTCTGGTCTGGACCTACGCCACCCAGGACGACCTGGCCCGGCACGACCAGCGGCCGTACGTGCTGGAGGCGCTGATCGACTCGGTCCGGTGCACGGCCGAGGCCGACGTGAGCTGCGTGGTCAAGCAGACCACCGCCGGCGAGTGGGCGGTATCGCTGCGCAGCAAGGGGGCGGTCGACGTGAGCCGGGTGGCGGTGGCCCTCGGCGGCGGCGGGCACCGGTTCGCCGCCGGCTTCACCGGCCAGGGCACCGTGGACGAGGTGGTCGACCGGATCCGGGCCGAACTGCCCGGCGCGCTGCTCGGCCCGACCAACGCCTGACGGCGGCGCCGTCCGGCGCGTGCGGTGTGGCCGGCGGCGGTGGCGTGGCGGTGTGGCCGGCGCAGGGTGTGCCGGCCGGCGCGATCAACACCGGCGGCGTGGCCGGTGCGCGTGGTGAGCGCAGAGATCAGGGTCAGCTCCGGGGAGTGTTGACCTTTCCGCGTTTGGTGACGGCGGGGAGAATTGCCGGATGGAGCAGCCCCACGACCTCACCGTCGACGCGCCCCGCGCCTGGGACCGGCCCGCCGTGGCCGTCCCGGTGCTGGTCTGCCTCTCCCTGGTCGGCGGTCGGTTCCCGTCCTTCTCGACGGAGGCGAATCTGTACACCCTCGGCGCCGGCGGCGTGCTGATCTGGCTGGGTCTGAGCAACCGGGTGCCCCGGCGGCCGGCACCGGTCCGGCTCGGGTCCGGGGCGATCTGGTGGACCCTGCCGGTGGTGGTCTTCGGGGTCTTCGAGGGCGCCACCTTCGTGCTCGCCGCGGGCGACGAGTTCCCCACCTTCTCCCGGTTGGCCGACCCCTTGCTGGAGGACCAACTGGTCCGTTCGGCGGGCTGGCTGGTCTGGCTGTCCGCGTTCTGGGGGCTGGTGCGGCGATGATGCGGACCCTGGCCATCGCGGGCTTCCTGACCGCGCTGCTGCTCTTCGCCGCCGTCGAGTGGCTGGCCCGCCGGGAGGGCTCGCGCATCCCCACGCTGGGCGAGGTCTGCGCGTACGTGATGCGGTACGAGGTGGGCTCGGTGCCGGTCGGCCGGATCGGGCTCTTCGGCTTCTGGTGGTGGCTGGGCTGGCACTTCCTGGCCCGGTGACCTGATCAGGTCCGAATGGCGGGAACCTTGGGCAACATGTGGACCTGAACGATAGCTTGGGAAACGGCCGGCGCCGCGCGTGGCGGCGGCCGTGGGCGGTGGGGCCACACCCGGCGCCGCCTCCCTCCAGGGTCGACCGACCCGGGCTCACGCTGCCCCACCAGTCGCTCCGGTGACCCCGGATCGCTGCGCCGGGCGCTCATCACGACCGCCCGTGAGAGCTGCCGTCCGCCGGTGGCCCGCACCCTGGAAGGGGATCACCACCATGCCGAACAAGCCCAAGCCCGAGACCACCGACGAGGCCCGCGAGCAGATGCGCCGCGCGCTGCAGACGTCGATGGACACCCGTCAGTGACGCTGACCGACCGGCGGTGACGCCGCCGACGTCCCACGCCGACGACGTCACCGCCCACCCAGGCGCCTCCGTGGTTACCGTCCACGGGTGCGCCGCATCCTCATCGCCGGCAGCCCGGGCGCCGGCAAGAGCACCCTCGCCCGCGAGGTCGCGCGGCGGCTCGACCTTCCGCTGATCCATCTCGACCGGCACTACTGGCGAGCCGGCTGGGTGCCCAGCGACGACGCCTCCTGGCGCGCCACGGTCGCCGACCTGGCCGCCCGACCGGCCTGGGTGATGGACGGCAACTACGGCGGCACCCTCGACCTCCGCCTGCCCCACGCCGACCTGCTCGTCTTCTGCGACCTGCCGCGGCAACTCTGCCTGTTCCGGGTGCTGCGCCGACGCTGGGCGTACCGCGCCGCCGGCCGGGCCGACCTGCCGCCCGGCTGCCCGGAACGGGTCGACCTCCAGTTCCTCCGGTACGTCTGGCGCTATCCCCGGCAATCCCGCCCCCGGCTGTTGTGCGGCGTGCGGACCTGGGCGCCCGAGTTGCCGGTGGTCTGGCTCCGCACCCGCGCCGAGGTGCGCTGCTGGCTCGCCGCGCTGTCGCATCCGTGATCGTCTGATCCTCTGCAGGGCGGATCCGTGCTCCGGACCCTGCTGACCGACAGACGATCATGTGAGCGGCCGATGTGTAAGTGGTGAGGGGTGTTGCATACCTTACGGGGGGTGTGCCAGGATCGGCGGCGATGAGCCAGGACACCCTCACCGCACCGCGGTCGGCGTCGCCCCGCCGGATCGCCGCGCTCGCCCTGCCGGCCCTCGTCGTGCTGGCCGCGGAACCGCTCTACGTGCTGGTCGACACGGCCGTGGTGGGGCACCTCGGCCGGGTGCCGCTGGCCGCGCTCGCCGTCGGCGGCACCGTGATGACCCTCACCGCCTGGCTCGGCACCGTGGTCGCGTACGGCACCACGGGGCGGTCGGCCCGACGGTTCGGTGCCGGTGACCGGGCCGCGGCGGTGGCCGAGGGGGTGCAGGCGTCCTGGCTGGCGCTCGGCGTCGGGCTGCTGGTCGCGGTCGGCATGCAGCTCGGCGGCGGCGCGCTGGCGCGTACCCTCGCCGGCGGCACCGGCGAGGTGGCCGACGCCGCGGCGCAGTGGCTGCGGATCGCGGCGCTCGGCGCCCCCGGCCTGCTGCTCGCCGCGGCCGGCAACGGCTGGCTGCGCGGCATCCAGGACACCCGCCGCCCGCTCTGGTTCGTGCTCGGCCCCAACCTGCTCTCGGCGGTGCTCTGCCCGGTGCTGGTCTACCCGGTGGGGCTCGGCCTGGCCGGCTCGGCGGTGGCCAACGCGATCGCCCAGACCATCTCCGGCGGGCTGTTCGCCGCCGCGCTGGTCGGCGAGCGGATCGCCCTGCGGCCCCGGCCGCGGCTGATCCGGCACCAGCTGGTGCTCAGCCGCGACCTGCTGATCCGGGGCGTGGCGTTCCAGGCCAGCTTCCTGTCCGCCACGGCGGTCGCCGCCCGGTTCGGCGCCGCCTCGGTCGGCGCGCACCAGATCGCCCTGCAACTGTGGTTCTTCACCGCGCTGGTGCTCGACGCGCTGGCCATCGCCGCCCAGTCGCTGGTCGGCGCCACCCTCGGGGCCGGCGACGCGGTCGGCGCCCGCGCGCTGGCCCGCCGGGTCGCGCTGCTCGGCGGGGCCTGCGGGGTGGTGTTCGCGGTGCTGATCGCCGCCGGAGCGGCCGTGGTTCCCGGCTGGTTCAGCTCCGATCCGCAGGTACGCGAGCAGGCCATGGTGGCCTGGCCGTGGTTCGTCGCGATGCAGCCGCTGGCCGGGGTGGTCTTCGCCCTCGACGGCGTGCTGATCGGCGCCGGGGACGTGCGCTACCTGCGCAACCTCACCGTGGTGTCGGCGCTCGGCGGGTTCCTGCCGGCGATCTGGCTGGCGTACGGCCTGGATCTCGGGCTGGGCGGGATCTGGGCCGGGCTGACCCTGTTCATCGTGCTCCGACTGGCCGCCCTGCTGCTGCGGCTGCGCTCCGGCGGCTGGGCCGTGGTCGGCGCGGTGCGCTGAGCCGCTGGTCGGCAATCCGCACCGGGTACGGCGGCGCGGGCCGGTCGGGTGCCGTCTGGCAGGCTTGGGGGTCGTGAGCACAGACGGTCTGATCGTGGTCGACAAGCCTGGCGGCATGACGTCGCACGACGTGGTGGCGCGGATCCGCCGGCTGGCCCGGACCCGCCGGGTGGGCCACGGCGGCACGCTCGACCCGATGGCCACCGGGGTGCTGGTGATCGGGGTGGGCCGGGCCACCCGGCTGCTGACGTACGTGATCGGCGCGGGCAAGGGCTACACCGGCACCATCCGGCTCGGCCAGGCCACCGTCACCGACGACGCCGAGGGCGACGTGATCGCCACCACCCCGGCCGGCCGGGTCACCGACGACGCGATCCGGGCCGCGCTGGCCGCGCTGACCGGCGAGATCGACCAGGTGCCGAGCGCGGTGAGCGCCATCAAGATCGACGGGCAGCGGGCGTACAAGCGGGTGCGCGAGGGGGAGAGCCTCGAGCTGCCCGCCCGCCGGGTCACCGTGTCCCGGCTCGACGTGCTGGCGATCCGCCGTGCGGGCGACGTAGTGGACGTGGACGTGGCCGTGGACTGCTCGTCCGGGACGTACATCCGGGCCATCGCCCGGGACGCCGGGCTGGCGCTCGGGGTCGGTGGCCACCTGACCGCGCTGCGGCGTACCGCGGTGGGCGGTTTCACCCTCGCCGAGGCCGCCACCCTCGACGAGCTGGAGCAGCGCGCGCCCGAGGTGGTCAACCTGCCGCTGGCCGCGGCGGCCGACCGGTTCTTCCCGCGCCGCGACGCCGGCGCGGACGAGGCGAAGGTGCTCTCCCACGGCGGGCCGCTCGACCCGGTCGGGATCGCCGGCCCCTACGCGGTCTTCGACCCGGCCGGCACGTTGATCGCTATCGTCAGCGAGCGGGACGGTCGGGCCCGCGCGGAGATCGTGCTCGCGCCGGCCTGACGGCGGGGCGAGGTCCGGAGGGTGAGCCCCCAGGTCGCTCAGCCTGCGCCCGGCGGAGGAGGGGCCGATCAGTGGGGGAGTTCTTGTCTACTGTTGCGTATAGTTCGCTGATGTGGGCAAGATCTATCGGATAGGAGAGTTCGCGGAGCGTATCGGGCGGTCGACGAGCACTGTGCGCCGCTGGGAGTCCGAGGGGCGCCTCGTAGGCAAACGCACCCCATCCGGGCAGCGGTACTTCGACGAAAGCGACGTTCGGAAGGTCCTCCGACCCAGCTTCGCCGAACAGGCCCGTCGGACCGTCGTCTACTGCCGGGTGTCTTCACCAGGTCAGAAGAATGATCTCGCCGCGCAGGTCGCAGCCATGGAGCAGTTCTGCCTCGCCCGTGGACTTGCGGTCGACGAGTGGGTGTCCGAGATCGGCGGCGGCATGAACCTGCGCCGCAAGAAGCTCCTCGCGCTCATGGACGCCGTGGACCGTGGCGAAATCAGCACGATCGTGGTAGCGCACCGAGACCGACTGGCCAGGTTCGGGGTCGACTTCCTGGAGCATGTCGCGAACCGCAACGACTGCGAGATCATCGCGGCGAACCAGGAGTCGCTATCGCCGCAGCAGGAGCTTGTTGAGGATCTACTTTCGATCGTGCACACCTTCTCGTGCCGCCTTCGCGGTCTGCGTCGCTTCGAGAGGGCCCTGAAAGACGAGTTGCCAGGCGGTGGCCGGTGAAGGTCACCCGCATCGCCTACTCGGCTCGCCTCAACCCGGGCAAGTATTTTGCTCTGCTAGAGCAGGCGCGGCGCCTTGGCCGGGTCAGGTCCGTGGTGTGGCAGCGATTCGGCTCCGTCGCCGGAGCGGCGTTGCGGGACCGGCAGGTCCGCGATCGGTGGCTGGCCGACGGCGCCGCATGGCGGTTCGGGGTGCCGGCGAACGCGTGGAAGGAGACCCTTCGTGATGCGATGGCCGACATCGCCGCGAACCGCGAGGCCGCGAAGGCTGACGTTCGTCGCACGGTCGCCCGACGGACGGTTGATCCGGTCGAGCGGAAGCGGTTGTTCGCCCTGCTGAAGGCCGACCGGTGGGCCGAGGACGCCTACCTGTCCCGGCTGATGCGTAGGCGCTGGCGGCGGGGCAAGAACCACACCCACGACCAGATCATCGTGCGTGCCGATAAGGCGCGCACCTACACCCTGACCGACGGCGGGAACGTGTGGCTTGCCGTCCCGGGCCTTGAACCGCGCAAGCCGGTCATGGTTCCGCTGTCCACGACAGTCGCTCCGTCGGGAACGCTGCGTCTGATCCTGCGTGGCGGCCGCGTCGAGGTCCATTACCAGTACGACGCCGCGGACATGCCGTCGTCGCGGCGACCGTGCGGTGACCGGAAAATTGGTGTCGACAAGGGCTACACCGAAGCGCTCACCGATTCCGACGGCGACCACCACGGTGCCAACCTAGGCGCGCTGCTGACCGCCGCGTCGGACCGACTGACGCAGCGCAACCGGCGTCGTGCGAAACTTCGCTCGATCGCTAACAACGCCACTCAGCGTGGCAAGCACGCCAAAGCCGCCCGCATCAAGGCGAACAACCTCGGCACGGCAAAGCGGGACCGACAGGCTACCCGGCGGCGTGCCCAGATTCGGACGGAGATCTTCACAGCCGCCCACAGCGTGGTCGACAAGGCCAACCTCGTCGTGGCCGAAGACCTCACCAAGACTTTCGCCGGGCGCAAGAAGCTTGGCAAGAACATGAGCCGGCGCCTCGCTGCATGGACGAAGGGTGTCACCGCCGAAGCGCTGGAGAATGTGTCGGAGCGCAGAGGTTCTGCGTTCGTGCTGGTAAACGCCGCCTACACGTCACAAGTTTGTCCTCGATGCGGCGGCCTCGGCCACCGTGACGGGGATCGGCTTCACTGCACCGGTTGCGGGGTCGTGTGGCAGGCGGACCATGCCGCCGCGATCAACGTCCTGCGAAGACACGGTGACCCCGACATCACCCTCCACACCCCCCATAAGCGGGTGAAGGGAATCTTGCGGGCACGGGCCGATCGCCATCGGATCAGACTGCCGATCCAGGACTCTAGCCGGGCTAACGACGGCGGAGAGCGAATCATCCAACCACGTCCATCCCTGCACAGGGGTGAGCGGTGAAAGGAAGCAGGAGCAGCATGCAGCGGTGGCGGGGGTACGACGCGGCGCCCGGTGGCTGGGGGCGGTCGGTCGTCACCATCGGCGTCTTCGACGGGGTGCACCGCGGGCACCAGGCGACCATCGGGCACGCCGTGGCCCGCGCCCGGGAGCTGGGCGTGAAGTCGGTGGTGGTCACCTTCGACCCGCACCCGGCCGAGGTGGTCCGCCCCGGCTCGCACCCGGCGGTGCTCACCGAGCCGGCCCGCAAGGCGGAGCTGATCGAGGCGCTCGGCGTCGACGTGCTCTGCGTGGTGCCGTTCACCCCGGAGTTCTCCCGGCTGCCGGCCGAGGCGTTCGTGCACGACGTCCTGGTGGAGCACCTGCACGCCGCCCTGGTGGTGGTGGGCGACAATTTCCGCTTCGGGCACCGGGCCGCCGGCGACGTGGCGCTGCTGGAGCGGCTCGGCCGCACCTTCGGCTTCGGGGTGGAGGCCGGCCCGCTGGTCGCCGAGGCGGGCACGGTCTTCTCCTCCACCTACATCCGCTCCTGCGTCGACGCGGGCGACGTGGGCGCGGCGGCCGCCGCACTGGGCCGCCCGCACCGGCTGGAGGGGGTGGTGGTCCGCGGCGACCAGCGCGGCCGCGAGCTCGGCTTTCCCACCGCCAACCTGCTCTGCCACCGGTACGCGGCGGTGCCCGCCGACGGCGTCTACGCGGCCCGGCTGGTGCGCCGCGGGCAGCGCGAGCCGCTGGCCGCCGCGGTGTCGGTCGGCACCAACCCGACCTTCTCCGGCCGGGAACGGCGGGTGGAGGCGTACGCGCTGGACTTCACCGGTGACCTCTACGGCGAACGGCTGGCCCTGGACTTCGTGGCGCACCTGCGGGGGCAGATCCGGTTCGACGCGGTCGAGCCGCTGATCGCCCAGATGGAGCAGGACGTGGAGCGGACCCGCCGGGCGCTCGGCTGAGCACGCCCGGCGGGCGGGTCGCCGGCGCGGACGCCCCGGTTCGCGGCCCTTGACCGGCCGGGGCTCGGGTGGGCTGGTAGTCTTGCGGGGACGTCGGCTGACCGACGTGGGGCCTCGCGTGCCTGCACGACGCCGCGGGTGCGAGGTACCGGTCCGTTTCCGGTCCCCTGACCGATCGACGGACACCATCGAACAACCCACGAAACAGGGAGAACATGGCGCTCGACCAGGAAGCCAAGGCCAAGATCCGCGCGGAGTACGCGACCGCCGAGGGCGACACCGGTTCGCCGGAGGTGCAGGTCGCGGTCCTGACCAAGCGGATCGCGGAGCTCACCGAGCACCTGAAGGTGCACAAGCACGACCACCACAGCCGCCGCGGGCTGCTGCTGCTGGTCGGCCGTCGCCGTCGGCTGCTCAACTACGTCCAGAAGAAGGACATCAACCGCTACCGGTCGCTCATCGAGCGGCTCGGTCTGCGCCGGTGACGTGACGGGGGAGTGGCCGCAAGGCCGCTCCCCCGTTCCACACCACAGAAGAACAGGGCCGCGCGACCACCCGAACAGGGAGCCGGTCAGCGTACCGGTCTCCGGTAGTGGCCCCCGGGCACCCGGCATCTCGCCGCCACCCGGGCGCTTCGATCGAAGACCGGCCGTCTGAGCAGCTCTCCGCGTCGTGGGCCCCCGATGCGAAGGAGCACGACCGCACATGACCGAGAGCAACCTCGGCACCCAGTCCCGCACCGCCGTGATCGACAACGGGTCCTTCGGCACCCGTGAGGTCACCTTCTCCACCGGCCGGCTGGCCCGGCAGGCCGCCGGCTCCGTCATCGCCCAGCTCGGCGAGACGGTGGTCCTCTCCGCCACCACCGCGGGCAAGCAGCCCAAGGAGCAGTTCGACTTCTTCCCGCTGACCGTGGACGTGGAGGAGCGGATGTACGCCGCGGGCCGGATCCCCGGCTCGTTCTTCCGCCGCGAGGGCCGGCCCAGCGAGGACGCCATCCTCACCTGCCGGCTGATCGACCGGCCGCTGCGCCCGTCGTTCGTCAAGGGCCTGCGCAACGAGGTCCAGGTCGTCGAGACCGTCCTCGCCCTCGACCCGCAGCACCCGTACGACGTGGTGGCCATCAACGCCGCCTCGATGTCGACCAAGCTCTCCGGCCTGCCGTTCTCCGGCCCGATCGGGGCCACCCGGATGGCCCACGTCGACGGCCAGTGGGTCGCCTTCCCGACCTACGAGGAGCTGGAGCGGGCCACCTTCGACATGGTGGTGGCCGGCCGGGCGCTGCCCGACGGCGACGTCGCGATCATGATGGTCGAGGCCGAGGCCACCGAGCACACCGTGAAGCTGGTCGCCGGCGGCGCCCCCGCCCCGACCGAGGAGGTCGTGGCCAGCGGCCTGGAGGCGGCCAAGCCCGCCATCCGCGAGCTGTGCCGGGCGCAGGGCGAGCTGGCCGAGGTGGCCGCCAAGCCGGTCGCCGAGTTCCCGGTCTTCCTGGACTACCAGGACGACGCGTACGACGCGGTGGCCGAGCTGGCCCGCGCCGACGTGGCCGAGGCCCTGAAGATCGCCGGCAAGGCCGACCGCGAGGAGGCCCTGGACCGGATCAAGGCCCGGGTGGCCGAGGAGCTCGGCCCGCGCTTCGAGGGCCGGGAGAAGGAGCTCAGCGCCGCGCTGCGGTCGCTGACCAAGTCCGAGGTCCGCAGCCGGGTGCTGCGCGAGCAGGTCCGCATCGACGGCCGTGGCCCGCGCGACATCCGCCCGCTGACCGCCGAGGTCGGCGTGCTGCCGCGGGTGCACGGCTCGGCGCTGTTCGAGCGGGGCGAGACCCAGATCCTGGGCGTCACCACGCTGAACATGCTGCGCATGGAGCAGTCGCTGGACACCCTCTCCCCGGAGAAGTCCAAGCGCTACATGCACAACTACAACTTCCCGCCGTACTCCACCGGCGAGACCGGCCGGGTCGGCTCGCCGAAGCGGCGCGAGATCGGCCACGGCGCGCTCGCCGAGCGGGCGCTGATCCCGGTGCTGCCCTCGCGCGAGGAGTTCCCGTACGCCATCCGGCAGGTCTCCGAGGCGCTCGGCTCGAACGGCTCCACCTCGATGGGCTCGGTCTGCGCCTCGACGCTGGGCCTGCTCAGCGCGGGTGTGCCGCTGAAGGCGCCGGTCGCCGGCATCGCCATGGGTCTGATTTCCGACGAGGTCGACGGCAAGACCCAGTACGTGACGCTGACCGACATCCTCGGCGCCGAGGACGCGTTCGGCGACATGGACTTCAAGGTCGCCGGCACCCGGGACTTCGTGACCGCGCTGCAGCTCGACACCAAGCTCGACGGCATCCCGTCCGACGTGCTGGCCGCCGCGCTCCAGCAGGCCCACGAGGCCCGGCAGACCATCCTCGACGTGATGCAGCGGGCCATCGAGGCGCCGGCCGAGATGTCCGACTACGCGCCGCGGGTCACCACCGTCAAGATCCCGGTCGACAAGATCGGCATGGTGATCGGCCCGAAGGGGCAGACCATCAACGCCATCCAGGACGAGACCGGCGCCGAGATCTCCATCGAGGACGACGGCACCATCTACGTCGGCGCCACCAACGGCCCGTCGGCGCAGGCGGCGGTGGAGCGGATCAACGCGATCGCCAACCCGACCCTGCCCAAGGTCGGCGACCGGTTCCTCGGCACCGTGGTGAAGACGGCCGCGTTCGGCGCGTTCGTCTCGCTGCTGCCGGGCCGTGACGGCCTGCTGCACATCTCCAAGGTGGGCGACGGCAAGCGGGTCGAGAAGGTCGAGGACTTCCTCAACGTCGGCGACAAGGTCGAGGTCGAGATCGCCGACATCGACCAGCGCGGCAAGATCTACCTGGACAAGGTCCGCCCGGAGGGCGCCGAGGCGCCGGCCGAGGGCGAGGCCGCCGGTGGCGAGCGGCCGGCCGGCCGGGACCGGGGCGACCGGGGCCCGCGCGACCGGGGTGACCGCGAGCGCGGCGGCGAGCGGGGCGGCCGTGGCCCGGAGCGGGGCGAGGGTGGCGAGGGCGGCGAGCGTCCGCGCCGCCGGACCCGGCACAGCTGACGCCTGACAATCGCACCACCCACCCCTCGTCGATCTGGGAGCACCACGTGAGTCGGGCCGCAGCTGCGCCGTTTCCACCGGATCGACGGGGGGTGGTCGCGTCCGCCGGGGCCAGCCGCGCCGGCGGCGCCGCCCGGGCGGTGACCCGGACCCTGAGTGACGACCCGCTGGGCGGCACGGTACGCCGTACCGTGCTGCCCAGCGGGCTGCGCGTGCTCACCGAGGCGATCCCGGCGATGCGCAGCGTGTCGTTCGGCATCTGGGTCGCGGTGGGCTCCCGGGACGAGACCGGTCCGCAGTCCGGCGCCGCGCACTTCCTGGAGCACCTGCTCTTCAAGGGCACCCGCAAGCGCAGCGCGCTGGAGATCTCCTCGGCGATCGAGGCGGTGGGCGGCGAGACCAACGCCTTCACCACCAAGGAGTACACCTGCTACTACGCGCGGGTGCTCGACGAGGACCTGCCGTTGGCCATCGACGTGATGTGCGACCTGGTCGCCGACTCGGTGCTCGACCCGGCCGACGTGGAGACCGAGCGGGGCGTGATCCTCGAGGAGATCGCCATGCACGACGACGAGCCCGGCGACGAGGTGCACGACCTGTTCGCCCGGGCGGTCTACGGTGACCACCCGCTCGGCCGGCTGATCTCCGGCACCGAGGAGACGGTCACCCCGATGACCCGGCGGCAGATCCAGGGCTTCTACCGGCGCCGCTACGTCGCGCCGCAGATCGTCATCGCCGCCGCCGGCAACCTGGACCACGCCGCCGTGGTCAAGCTGGTCCGCCAGGCGCTGCGCGGCACCCCGCTGGACACCGACCCGGCGCCGCCGGCGCCGCACCGGCCGGCCACCCCGGCGGTACGGACGAAGCTCGCGACCACCCAGGTCGAGCCGAAGGAGACCGAGCAGGCGCACGTCATCCTCGGCTGCCCCGGCATCGACCGCACCGACGGGCGGCGGTTCGCCCTCGGGGTGCTCAACAACGTGCTCGGCGGCGGCATGTCGAGCCGGCTGTTCCAGGAGATCCGGGAGCGCCGCGGGCTGGCCTACTCGGTCTACTCCTACGCCAGCCAGTACGCCGACACCGGCCTGTTCGCGGTCTACGCCGGCTGCGCTCCGGGCAAGGTCGACGAGGTGCTGGAGCTGACCCGGGCCGAGCTGGCCCGGGTGGCCGCCGACGGGCTGACCGAGGCGGAGGTCGCCCGGGGCAAGGGCATGTCGAAGGGGTCGTTCGTGCTCGGCCTGGAGGACACCGGCTCGCGGATGAGCCGGCTGGCCAAGGGCGAGCTGCTCTACGGCGACCTGATGCCGGTCGACGAGCTGCTCACCCGGGTGGACGCGGTCACCGTGGACGACGTCAACACGCTCGCCGCCGAACTGCTGAGCCGGCCGATGTCGCTGGCGGTGGTCGGCCCGTTCGGCGAGCACGACTTCATCGCCCGCTGACCGGCCGACTGCCGCTCGCCCGGTGCCGGCCACCGTGGCGGGTCGGGCCGGTGCCGGCGGGCCGTGGCGGGTCAGGGCCCGGCACCGGCGGGCCGTGGCGGGTCGGTCCCGACGGCGGTGGGACGCTGGCCGACCCGCGGGGTGACGTCGTCCCGATTGGGATAGGTTGTGCCCCGTGACTGAGGAGCAGGAGAAGGGCGCGGCCGAACCGATCCGGGTCGGTGTGCTGGGCGCCCGGGGCCGGATGGGCGTCGAGGTGTGCAAGGCCGTCGACGCGGCCGGCGACCTGGAGCTGGTGGCCATGGTCGACCAGGGCGACGGGTTGTTCGCCGCCTCCGATGCCGGCGCCGAGGTGGTCGTGGACTTCACCACTCCGGACGTCGTCATGGACAACCTGCACTGGTGCATCGACCAGGGCATCAACGCGGTGGTCGGCACCACCGGCTTCACCGAGCAGCGGCTGGAGCGGGTGCGCGGCTGGCTGGCCCGCAAGCCCGGCGTCGGCGTGGTGGTCGCCCCCAACTTCGGCATCGGCGCGGTGCTGATGATGCAGTTCGCCGCGCGGGCGGCCCGGCACTTCGAGTCGGTCGAGATCGTCGAGCAGCACCACCCGCGCAAGTTGGACGCGCCGAGCGGCACCGCCACGCACACCGCCCGGCTGATCGCCGCGGCCCGCGCCGAGGCCGGGCTCGGTCCGGCGCCGGACGCGACCAAGGACGAGGTCGCCGGCGCCCGGGGCGCCGACATCGAGGGCATACGCGTGCACGCGGTGCGCGCCACCGGGCTGGTCGCCCACCAGGAGGTACTCTTCGGCACCACCGGCGAGACGCTGACCATCCGGCACGACTCGTACGACCGGGCCTCGTTCATGCCCGGCGTGCTGCTGGCCGTGCGCGCGGTGCGCGACCGGCCGGGCCTGACCGTCGGCCTGGACGCCCTGCTGGACTGAAATCGCTGGCCCGGTCCCCGGCCGGCCCCTACGCTGCCCCGGTGATCGATTCGGGAGAACGGGACCGGGCCGGGCGCCGGGTCACCCTGCGGCCGGTGGACGACGACAACTGGCGGGCGGTGGCCGACGTCGCCCCCCGGGACGACCAGCGGGACTGGGTGCCCGCGCTGGCGGCCCGCTACCTGCTGCTGACCACGCGCTCCGAGGTGTGGAACTCGCTCGCCGTGTACGCGGACGAGACGGTGGCCGGGCACGTCATGTGGGGGGTCGACGACGACGGCTCCCGCTGGATCGGCGGGATGATCGTCGACGCCGCCGAGCAGGGCCGGGGCGTCGGGCGCGCCGCTGTGGCCACCCTCGCCGGCTGGCTGGCCGCCCAGGGCGGGCCGGTGCGGCTCTCGTACCACCCCGACAACACCGACGCGGCCCGCCTCTACACGGCGCTCGGCTTCCGGCCCACCGGGGCGATGGAGGACGACGAACTGGTCGCCGAACTGGCTCCGGCCGCGGCCTGAACCGCGCCGGCCGGCGGTGGTGTCGCCCACCGCCGGCCGGGACGGCTGCGGCCCTCAGTGGGGGACCGGGGCGCCGGCGGACCGCTGGGCGGGCACCGCCGGGCCGGTCGGCGTCTCGATGGTCAGGCTGGACGGCAGGCCGGTCACCGTGGCGTGACCGGCCCGGTCCACGGTGACGGCGACCGGTGCGCCGGCGATTCGCAGGCCCTCGGCCGCGATCCCGCCCAGACCGGCCAGCGGGGCCACCGTGACCCGGCCGGCCGGCACGTCCGGGTAGAGCCCGGCGGCGGCCTGGAGCAGCAGCACCGCCCCCGCCGCCGACCAGGCCTGCGGCCGGCACGCCGCCGGGTACGGCACCGGCCGGCCGAGCACCGACCGGTCGTCGCCGCCGTACAGCTCGGGCAGCCGGTAGTCGAACGCCTCGGCGGCGGCCAGCAGCCCGTCGGCCAGGCCGAGCGCGGTGTCGTGGAACCCGGCCCGGGCCAGCCCGGCGAGCACGATCGCGGTGTCGTGGGTCCAGATCGACCCGCAGTGGTACGACAGCGGGCTGAACCCGGCGTCGTCGCTCGACATGGTGCGCAGTCCGAACCCGCCGGCCATCGCCTCGGTGCCGAGCAGCCGGGCCACCTGCGCCTCCTCGTCGCCGGTGAGCAGGCCGGTGCCGAGCAGGTGGCCGATGTTGCTGGTCAGCGAGTCGACCGGGCGCTTGTCCCGGTCCAGGGCGAGCGCCGGCTGCGGCCCGTGGCGGCCGTCGACCCAGAACGCGGCCCGGAACCGCCGGGCGAGCCGGTCGGCGTAGCCGCGCCAGCGGTCCGCGCCGGGGCGACCGAAGGCGTCCAGCAGGTCGGCGGCGTTGACCGCGGCCTGGTACGCGTACCCCTGCACCTCGGCCAGCACGATCGGCGCGGTGGCGAGCCGGCCGTCGCGGAACCGGACCGCGTCGCCGGAGTCCTTCCAGCCCTGGTTGGACAGGCCGTGGCCGGTGGTGTCGACGTACTCGATCAGACCGTCGCCGTCGGCGTCGGCGTGCTCGCCGAGCCAGCCCAGCGCCGCCTCCAGCGGCGGCAGCAGCGGCTCGACCTGGTCGGCGGCCAGGCCCCAGCGCCAGGCGTCGTGCAGCAGGTTGACCCAGAGCATGGTGGCGTCCACCGTGCCGTAGTACGCCGGCGGCAGCCGCAGCCCGGCGCCGGCGAAGGCGACCTCGTGCCGGCGCAGCTCGTGCAGGATCTTGCCGGGGGCCTCGCCGGTGGCCGGGTCGACCCGGGTGCCCTGCCGGCGGGCCAGCACCCGCAGCGTGCCGGCGGCCAGGTCGGTGCCGAGCGGCAGCATCATCCGGGCGGCCCAGAGGCTGTCCCGCCCGAACAGGGTGAGGAACCAGGGCACGCCGGCGCCGAGGAACTCGTCCGCCGGGGCGGCGGCGTCGGCCAACCGCAGCCCGCGCAGGTCGTCCAGCGCCCGGTCGAGCAGCCGGACCAGCCGCCGGTCGTCGGCGTCGACCCGCGGATGTGCCCAGCCGACCTCGGCCGGCGGGCTGACCACTGCCGCCCGGGGGTCGGTGACCCGCAGCCGCCAGCGCAGCGTGACCTCGTCGCCGGGCGCCAGCTCGACCGGCCAGGCGAGCCGGGGCGCCTCGGCCGGCTCGGCGCGTACCTCGGCCTCGGTGCCGGTGACGGTGACCACCGTCCCGTCGGCCGTCCAGGTCAGCTCGCCCGGCCCACCCGTGCGGGCCGGCAGCGCCGGGGTGGCGCCGCCGGACTTGACCACCTCGATCGGGGCCAGGTCGCACGCCAACCGCACGCTGACCGTGGCCCGGACCGGCGTGGCCGCGGTGGACACGACCCGCAGTTCCTCGGTGAGCCCGCCCGGTTCGAGCCGGCGGGTGCGGTCGATCCGGACGGTCGGGTCGGGGGTCGGGTCGCCGAGCCAGCGGGCCAGGGTCACGAAGCGCACGCCGTGCGGGCCGGCCGCGCCCCGGGCCAGCCCTTCCGGCTCGCGGTCGTCGACCCGCAGCTCGGCGCGGGAGAGCACCCGGGCGTCGGCGTGGAAGACCCCCTGGACACCGACCGGGCGGATCTGCCCGGCCGCGTCCCCCAGCGCGCTGGTGGGGGCGTGCACCGCCCCGACCAGGTCGTGCAGCAGGGGTTGCAGGTGGCGTTCGGTCACGGTGGGGCTCCAGATCCTTCTCGGGTGGACCGGTCTCTTGACAGGCGGTCCCCAGGCGGTGCAAAGTGCGAAACATTCCAGCAACTTGAACGATCCAATCCTGCCGTATCTAATTTGGATCGTTCAAGACGGCGAGAGGGATCAAGTGGCTGAAAAGGTGACCATCGCGACGGTGGCCCGGCACGCCCGCGTCAGCCGCCAGACCGTGTCCAACGTGCTCAACGCCCCGCACATCGTGCGGGAGGAGACCCGGGCGCGGGTGCAGGAGGCGATCGACGCCCTCGGCTACCGGGCCAACCAGGCCGCCCGGCAGATGCGCACCGGCCGGTCCCGACTGATCGCGGTGCGGATCGAGCCGACCCGGGACGGAATCAACGGCTCGGTGCTCGACCGGTTCCTGCACGGGCTCACCGAGGCCGCCGAGGCGGCCGGCTACCGCACCATGCTCTACACCGCCGCCGACGTCGAGCGGGAGATCGCCGCGTACGACGACTTGCTCAGCGCGTACGACCTCGACGGTTTCGTGCTGACCGGCACCCACCACGGCGACCCGCGGACGGCCTGGCTCGCCGCGCGGGGGGTGCCGTTCGTGACCTTCGGCCGCCCCTGGGACACCCCCGAGGCGCACCCCTGGGTCGACGTGGACGGCGCCGCCGGCACCGCCGAGGCCACCCGCCACCTGTTGGCCCGCGGCCACCGCCGGATCAGCTTCCTCGGCTGGCCGACCGGCTCCGGCGTCGGTGACGACCGACGTGCGGGCTGGTCACGGGCGCTGCGGGCGGCCGGCATCGAGCCGGCCGGCTGGCACCGGGAGACCGAGGACGGCATCGCCGAGGGCGAGCGGCTGATGCGCGAACTGCTCGCCACCGCCGAACCGCCGACCGCCGTGATCTGCGCCAGCGACTCCCTCGCCCTGGGCGCCCTCCAGGTCGCCCGTGCCGCCGATCCCGCCGTCGCCGTGATCGGCTTCGACGACACCCCGGTGGCCGCCGCCGTGGGGCTGACCAGCGTCAGCCAACCGCTGGGCGAGGCGGCCGCCCGCTGCGTCGAGCTGCTCACCGCGGTGCTCGACGGCACCCACCGGACCACCGACCACGTGCTGCTCCAGCCCGCGCTGGTGCCCCGGCACACCGCATGACCCCCGTCCCCCACCAGGAGAATCCGATGGCATACCGATCCCTCACCCGGGCGGCGGTGGCCGGCCTCGCCGCCGTCGCCCTGCTCGGCACCGCCGCCTGCGGCAGCGGCTTCGACGACAACTCCGGTGACACCGCCCAGTCCAGCGGCCCGGCCAACCTGCAGATCCTGATCGGCTCCTCCGGCGACGCCGAGACCAAGGCGGTGCAGGACGCGGCGGCGAAGTGGGCCGCCAGCTCCGGCAACACCGCCACCGTCACCCCCGCGCAGGACCTCACTCAGCAGCTCGGCCAGGCCCTCGCCGGGGGCACCCCGCCGGACGTCTTCTACGTCGACGCCGCCCGGTTCGCCGACTACGCCAGCGTCGGCGCCCTGGAGCCGTACGGCGACAAGATCAGCAACACCGACGACTTCTACCAGAGCCTGCGCAGCACGTTCACCTACGACGGCAAGCTCTACTGCGCGCCGAAGGACTTCTCCACCCTGGCGCTGCAGATCAACACCGACCTGTGGACGAAGGCCGGGCTGACCGACGCCGACGTGCCGACCAGCTGGGACCAGCTGACCGCCACCGCCCGGAAGATCAAGGCGAAGGGGCAGGTGCCGCTGGCGCTCGGCGACACCCGGGACCGGATCGGCGCCTTCCTGGTGCAGAACGGCGGCTGGCTGATGAGCGCCGACGGCAAGCAGCCGGCCGCCGACACCCCGGCGAACCTGGCCGCCCTCCAGTACGTCAAGAGCCTGCTCACCGAGGGCCTGGCGCGCTTCCCGAAGCAGCTCGACGCGGGCTGGTCGGGGGAGGCGTTCGGCAAGGGCGCCGCCGTCATGACCATCGAGGGCAACTGGATCAAGGGCGCTCTGAAGAACGACTTCCCGAACGTGAAGTACAAGGTCGTCGAGCTGCCCGCCGGCCCGAAGGGCAAGGGCACCCTCTCCTTCACCCAGTGCTGGGGCATCGCCGCCAAGAGCAAGTACAAGGAGCAGGCGATCAAGTTCGTCGAGGCGATGACCAGCGGCGAGCAGCAGATGGCCTTCGCCACCGCGTTCGGCGTGATGCCGTCCCGGCAGTCGGTCCGCGACCAGTACACCGGCGCGTTCCCGGCGGACAAGCCGTTCATCGACGGCGCCGCGTACGCCCAGGGCCCGGTGAACGCCCCCAAGATGGACAGCGTCCTGCGCGACCTGGAGGCCGGCCTGCAGGGCCTGGCCAACGGCGACCCGAAGACGATCCTGGCGAACTTCGACAAGAACGCCAAGGCGGCGCTCGGCGGCTGAGGTGACCGGACGGGCCTCCGGCGACGCGCCGGAGGCCCGGCCCGGCACCTCCACACCAGGGGAGGGGAGATGGCAACGGAGGCGCTGACCGCCCCGGCCACCACACGCGGTGCCGCCCCCCGGCGGCGCGGGTCCGGCGTCCGCGGCAACGAGAACCTCGCCGGCTGGCTCTTCGTCGCGCCGGTCGTCGTGATCCTCGGACTGTTCCTGCTGCTGCCGATCCTGATGGCGCTCTGGGTCAGCCTCACCGACTGGAACGGCCAGGGCAGCCCGTTCACCGGGCAGGTGCCGTTCGTCGGGGCGGAGAACTACACCCGGCTGTTCACCGAGGACGGACTGGACCGCCGGGACTTCATGACCAGCATCCGGAACAACGTCTACTACGTCGCGATCGTGGTGCCGGCGCAGACCGCGCTGGCGCTCGGCCTCGCTCTGGTGGTCAACAACCGGATGCTCAAGGGGAAGGGCTTCTTCCGTAGCGCCTTCTACTTCCCCTCGGTCACCAGCTCGGTCGCGATCAGCGTGGTCTTCCTCTTCCTGTTCGCCAACTCCGGCGCGGTCAACCGGCTGCTCGCCCTGGTCGGCGTCGACGGGCCGCAGTGGTTCGCCGACTCCCGGGGGGTGCTGCACCTGCTGCTCGGTGCGGTCGGCGTGGACGACCCGCCCGCCGCGCTGACCAACAGCGGCCCGTTCGGGCTGACCTGGTGGGACTGGCTCTCCGGGCCGAGCGTGGCGATGATGTCGATCATCACGTTGGTGGTCTGGACCACCTCCGGCACCTTCATGCTGATGTTCCTCGCCGCCCTGCAGAACGTACCGGTGGCGCTGGACGAGGCGAGCACGCTCGACGGCGCCGGCCGCTGGCAGCGGTTCCGGCACGTCACCCTGCCGCTGATCAAGCCGACCACCTTCCTGGTGCTCACCCTCGGCCTGATCGGTTCCTGGCAGGTCTTCGACCAGGTGTACGTGATGAGCCAGGGCGAGCCGGCGAAGACCACGCTGACCCCGGCGTACCTGTCGTACACCACCGCGTTCCGGGACTTCGACTACGGCTCCGGCGCCGCGATCTCGTTCGTGCTGTTCCTGATCATCATCGTGCTGACCCTGATCCAGCGCCGGGCGATGGCCGACCGCGACCCGGTCGGGCGGCGGCGGGGCTGGCGGCGTCGACGCGTACCGGAAGGGTCGTGAGATGGCCGTGCTGACCGACCGCCCGCCGGTCGCGGCGGCGCCCGCGCCGCGTCGGGGCCGCGACCCCCGCGTCCTGGTCTCCCGCTTCCTGGGGTACGCCACGCTGGTCTTCTTCGGGCTGGTCTTCCTCTACCCGTTCGTGATCCAGCTCGGCAACTCGTTCAAGACCGAGCCGAACGCGGCGGCCGACCCGCTCTCGCCGATCCCCGACCCGCTGGTGCTGGCCGGCTTCGAGCGGATCTTCGCCGGCACCGACTTCCCGCTCTGGCTGGGCAACTCGCTGCTGGTCACCGTGCTGGTCACGGCCGGCCGGGTGTTCTTCGACTCGCTGGCCGGCTACGCGCTGGCCCGGCTGCGGTTCCGCGGCCGCGCCGGGCTGTTCGCCGCGGTCGTCGCGGTGCTGGCGGTGCCCGGCGTGGTGCTGCTGATCCCCAAGTTCCTGGTGCTCAACCAGCTCGGCATCTACAACAGCTACGCCGGGCTGATCGTGCCGCTGCTCGCCGACGCGGCCGGCGTGTTCATCATGAAGCAGTTCTTCGAGTCGATCCCGGTCAGCGTGGAGGAGGCGGCCCGGATCGACGGCGCGGGCGTCTTCCGCACCTTCTGGTCGGTGGTGCTGCCGATGGCGAAGCCGGCGCTGATCACCCTGACCATCCTGTCGTTCCAGGGCTCCTGGAACGAGTTCCCGCACAGCCTGGTGGCGGTCCAGGACCCGGACCTGTTCACCCTGCCGCGCGGCCTGGCCGACCTGGTCAGCGGGTCGCTCGGCAAGGGCAGCCAGTACCCGCTCAAGCTCGGCGCCGCCCTGCTGGCCACCATCCCGGTCGCGATCATCTTCGTGGTGTTCCAGCGCTACTTCGTCCGCGACGCCAACGACGGTTCCGACAAGGGCTGACCCCCGCCTCCCGGCGGGGGTCAGTCGGCCGGGACCGGCTCGGTGGGTACGGCGACGTGCAGGCGGAGCTGAGGGACGAGCATGTCGTCCACGTCGAGGGCGCGGGCGGCGCCGTCGGGTTCCCAGCCGGTGCTGGTGAGGAACTTCCGGGTCGCCTCGTCGCCGTCGAAGGCCCAGGCCACCGCCCGGGCGAAACCGTCTTCCCGCCACAGGTCCACGCTGGCGGCGAGCAGCCGGCTGCCGTGCCCCCGCCGGCCCCAGCGCGGCTCGACCAGCAGGTCGGTGACCGCCACCACGTCCGCACCGAGGGCCTCGGCCGGCTCGCCCGGGGCGAGCGCCTCGGCGTCGGCCGGACCGGAGGCGGCGAACCCCACCAGATACGATTGCTCGGCCTGTTCGACGGCGACCAGCACCCGGTGGCTGGGCGACGGCGGCTCCTGCACCGCGGCGCTCCACCGCCGGGCGAGCCACGCCTCGTCCAGGTTGTCGAGCACGTGCCGGGGCAGGATCCGGCGATAGGCGACCCGCCAGGTCGCGAGCTGGATGCGTGCGATCTCGCCGGCGTCCTCCGGACGCGCCGGGCGGACGTACCCGAGAGCCATGGGACGGAAGCCTACGCAGGGCGAGGGAGGCGACGGTGGCCCAGGGTGCCAGAAGGACGGCGGCGCAGGTCGTCGGCGTGCTCGCGCTCGCCGTCGCGGTGACCGCCTTCCTCTCCGTGGCCGCCGTCCGGCACGGCTTCTTCGACCTGAAGGTCTACTACGGCGCGCTCACCTGGTGGGTGCACGACGGCGGCGAGATCTACGACTTCCTCAAGCCGGGCACCCAGTACGGCTTCACCTACCCGCCGTTCGCCGCCCTGGTCATGCTGCCGATGGCGTACCTGCCGTGGCTGGCGGCGATCGTGCTGAGCGTGACCGCCAGCGTGCTGACCAGCGCCGTGTTGATCTTCTGGCTGCTCGACCCGGTCGCCCGCCGGGCCGGGTGGACCCGCTGGTTCGCCCTGGCCGTCGCGCTCTGCCTGGCCGCCGCGTACGAGCCGATGCGCGAGACGGTCAACTTCGGCCAGGTCAACACGCTGCTGCTCTTCCTCGTCGCGGTCGACCTGCTGCGCCTGCTGCCCGGCGGCAGCCGGTGGGCCGGGGTGGGCATCGGCCTAGCCACCGCGATCAAGCTGACCCCGGGCATCTTCATCGTCTACCTGCTGGTCACCCGCCGCTGGCGGGCGGCGGTCACCTCGATGGTCACCGCCACCGTGGCCACCCTGGTCGCCGCGGCGCTCTTCCCGGACGCCTCCCGGGAGTTCTGGACCGAGGCGCTATGGAACACCGGGCGGGTGGGCGAGCTGGCGTTCGTCTCCAACCAGTCGCTGCGCGGGGTGGTGGCCCGGCTCGACCCGGAGCAGCCGAGCACCCTGGCCTGGCTGGTGCTGGTGGCCGCGACGCTGGTGCTGTGGGCCTGGCGCGCCCGGGCCGCGGCGGCCGCCGGCGACGAGGCGACCGGCCTGGCCCTCACCGGCGCGGTGATGTGCCTGGTCAGCCCGGTCACCTGGGTGCATCACCTGGTCTGGCTGCTGCCCGCGCTGATCCTGCTGGTGGACAACGGCATGGCCGCGCCGGCCGGCAGCCGCCGACGCCGGGTGCTGCTGGCCGCCGCCGCCGTCGGGTACGGCTTCCTGACCAGCCGGATCGTCTGGGCCTGGGAGAAGGACTTCACCGGGGTGGACGGTTTCCTCGGCGCCAACACGTACGTCTGGATCAGCCTGGCCCTGCTGGCGTTCCTGCCGATCCGCCGTCCGGCGGAGCCGGCCGGGTCAGCCGTCGAGGCGGCCGGCGTACCGCAGCTCGACGAGCCCGACGGGCGGGCGGCCGCCGGCGAGCGGCACCGGATAGGTCGACCGCTCACCGTCCGGTGACAGTCCGGCCCGCTGGTAGAACCGGCGGGCCCGGTGGTTGCCCGCCAGCACCCAGAGCCGGTACTCGACCCAGCCGCGCTCGCGCAGCCCGGCGCGGGCGGCCGCGAGCAGCGCGCGGGCCGTGCCGTCGCCCCAGTGCGCCGGCTCGACGTACACCGCCAGCACCTCGCCGTACGCCGGGTCGAGGTCGCCCCGGTCCTGGTTGTTGCGGTACGGGCCGAACGTGGTGAAGCCGGCGAGCACGCCGTCGACCTCGGCGAGCAGGGTGGTGAACGGGTGCTCCGGGTCGGCGGTGCCGACGTCGCGGCGGCGCTGCGCCCAGGCCGCCACGTTCAGCCGGGCCAGCACCTCGTCCGGCATCAGCCCGGCATAGCCGGCCTGCCAGCCGTGCACGTGCACCCGGGCGACCGCCTCCGCGTCGTCGGGCTCCTCGCGGCGGATGGTGAGCATGTGTCCGTTCTATGCGGGCCCGGGCGATCGGTCCAGCGGCCGCTCCGATGTCGTAGGGGTGGACTACCGTCGCCGACGATGACCGCACCGGAATCGCTCTCGCTCGCCCAGGCCCGCCGGGTGGCGCTCGCCGCCCAGGGCTTCGCCGACCCGGCACCCACCGGGGTGCCCACCCGCCGGCACCTGCGCCGGGTGCTCGACCGGGTCGGGCTGATCCAGATGGACTCGGTCAACGTGCTGCAGCGCGCGCACTACCTGCCGCTCTACAGCCGGCTCGGGCCCTACCCGACCACGCTGCTCGACACCGCCGCCTACCGCCGGCCCAGGGAGCTGTTCGAGTACTGGGGGCATGAGGCGTCGCTGGTGCCGGTCGGGCTGCACGCGGCGCTGCGGTGGCGGATGGCCCGGGCGCACAACGAGTCCTGGGGCGGCATGCGGCGGATCGCCGAGGAGCAGCCCGAGCTGGTCGCCTGGGTCCGCGACGAGGTCGCCGCCCGGGGCCCGCTGACCGCGGCCGAGATCGAGCACGACGCCCCCCGGGAGACCGGCAACTGGGGGTGGAACTGGTCGGCGGTGAAACGCGCCCTGGAGTTCCTGTTCTGGGCCGGCGAGGTGACCGCCGCCGAGCGCACCACCTCCTTCGCCCGCCGCTACGACCTGCCCGAACGGGTGCTGCCCGCGGCCGCGCTCGACGCGCCGACACCGACCGACGCCGAGGCGTACCGCACGCTGGTGGCGATCGCCGCCCGGTCGCTCGGGGTGGCCGCCGAGCCGGAGCTGCGCGACTACTTCCGCCTCCCGCTGGCCGGCGCCCGGCAGGCGATCGCCGAGCTGGTCGAGGCCGGCGAGCTGCTGCCGGTCACGGTGGCGGGCTGGCGGCAGCCGGCCTGGTTGCACGCGCAGGCCCGGCTGCCCCGGTGGGTACGCGGCAACACCCTGGTCAGCCCGTTCGACCCGCTGGTCTGGGAACGCGCCCGCACCGAGCGGCTCTTCGACTTCAGCTACCGGATCGAGATCTACGTTCCGGCGCCGCAGCGGGTGTACGGCTACTACGTGCTGCCGTTCCTGCAGGGCGACCGGTTCACCGCCCGGGTCGACCTGAAGGCCGACCGCAAGGCCCGGGTGCTGCAGGTGCCGGCCGCCTGGGCGGAACCGGGCGCCCACCCGGGCGAGACCGCGCTGGCGCTCGCCGCCGAGCTCTACCGGCTCGCCGGCTGGCTCGGCCTGGACGCGGTGGCCCCGCCGGCCGCCGGTGACCTGGTCGGCCCGCTGGCCGCCGCACTGGTGGGCGTCGCCGGTGTACGGTGAGCGCGTGACGAGCGTTGACGGACCGGTCGGCCAACCGCAGTCGCCGACCAGCGCGCCGGACGCCCCGGCGTGGCCCGCGGGTCAGGTGCCGCCCTACCCGGTCGCCGAACCCGACCGGCTCACCCGGTTCGTGACCCGGCTCTACGAGCGATCGCCGCGCTGGGTCGTGCCGCTGGCCGCGGTCGGCTGCGTCGCCGCCGCCATCGGCTACACGCTGCTCAGCGACCCGACCCGGTCGGCGCCGGACGCCGCGCCGACCTGCCTGCTGAAGTTGACCACCGGGCTGGACTGCCCCGGCTGCGGCGGCACCCGCGCGGCCTGGTACCTCCTGCACGCCGACCTGCCGGCCGCCGCCCGGCACCACTTCCTGTTCGTCTTCGCGCTGCCCTTCCTGACGTACCTCTTCGTCGCCTGGGCCGGCCGGCAGGCGTTCGGCTGGCGGCTGCCGGAGCTGCGGATCAGCCCTAAGGTGATCGCCGGTTTCCTCGGCGCCTGGCTGGCCTTCTCGGTGGTCCGCAACCTGCCCTGGGCCCCGTTCACCTCGCTCTACGTCTGAAACGCCGGCAGCCCGTCCGCCGGCAGCCCGTCGAGCTGCCGCATGTCGTCCGGTCGCTTCCGAGCTGCCCCACCGATGGGACCACCCACCCCCGGCGCGGCCGGTCGAGGTGGATCCGCTCGGTCGTGGTGCGGTGGACGGTCGGGGTGGGTCCGCTCGGTCGTGGTGCGGCGGTCGGTCGCGGTGGGCCCAGTCGGTCGTGGTGTGGCGGGCGGGGGTGACCACCGGCGTGCTGGGCACGCGTGCCGCGCCGGACGCTCGGGGGCACCGGGCAGGTGGGTCGGCCTCCGCGGCGCTCGCCTGGCCTGGTCCTGTTGCCGGGGCAGCTCGACAGGCCAGCTGCCCGGGGTGCCGTCCATCGCGCGGGCGGGACAGCGGGCCTGCCGTGGAGGTGGCCACCGCGGGAGCACCAGGGTCGCAGGCGCCGGATCGACCCGAGATCTTGACCACGTCCGGTTTCCGGCCGCGCGGCTGCCGGCGGCATTCCGCCTGGCTGGCGGCTTTCCGCCCCGCGCGCCCAAGTTTTCCCGCGGGCCGCGCGCCAGTACAGTCCGAGGAATGCCGGACATGGTGCAGCCGCAGGTGAAGTTGATCGCGTGGACCCACTTCGAGGCGCCGGACGAGGTGCCCTGGTCGACCGACGCCGAGGGCGGCCAGGCGCTCGCCGAGTTCGCCGGGCGGGCCTGCTACCAGAGCTGGAAGAAGCCCAACCCGGCCACCGCCACCAACGCCGGCTACCTGGCGCACATCCTGGAGGTCGGGCACCTGTCGGTGCTGGAGCACGGCTCGGTGAGCTTCTACTTCACCGGGGTGTCCCGGTCGTTCACCCACGAGCTGATCCGGCACCGGCACTTCTCGTACTCCCAGCTCTCCCAGCGCTACGTGCCGGAGCGGGACGCGGCCATGGTCGAGCCGGCCGTGATCGCCGACGACCCGGAGCTGCACAAGAAGTTCGTCGAGGCCGCCGAGGCCAGCGTGCGGGCGTACAACGAGTTGCTGGAGGGGCTGGAGCGACGCTTCGCCGACGTGGAGAACGCCACCCTACGGCGCAAGCAGGCCCGGCAGGCCGCCCGCGCGGTGCTGCCCAACGCCACCGAGACCCGGATCGTGGTGACCGGCAACTACCGCGCCTGGCGGCATTTCATCGCCATGCGCGCCACCGAGCACGCCGACGTGGAGATCCGCGAGCTGGCCGTGGAGTGCCTGCGCCAGCTGCAGCGGGTCGCCCCGAACGTCTTCGCCGACTTCGTCATCTCGACCCTGCCGGACGGCACCGAGGTGGCGGCCAGCCCGCACGCCGAGCTCTCCTGAGCCCTTCCCCGGCGGCGCCCCGGTGGTCGTCCGCTAGGTTGGATGGCATGACGCACGACCACCCTGACACCCCCGCCCGGGCGGTGTCCCGCCCGTTCGGGCGAGTGCTCACGGCCATGGTGACCCCGTTCACCGCCGACGGCTCGCTCGACCTCGACGGCGCCGCCCGGCTGGCGAACCACCTGGTCGACGAGCAGGGCAACGACGCGCTGGTGGTCAACGGCACCACCGGCGAGTCGCCGACCACCACCGACGCGGAGAAGGAGCGCCTGATCCGGGTCGTGGTGGAGACGGTCGGCGACCGGGCCACGGTGGTGGCCGGGGTGGGCACCAACGACACCCGGCACACCATCGAGTTGGCCGCCGCCGCCGAGAAGGCCGGCGCGAACGGCCTGCTGGTGGTCACCCCGTACTACAACAAGCCGCCGCAGAGCGGCCTGCTGCGCCACTTCACCGCGGTCGCGGACGCCACCGGCCTGCCGGTGATGCTCTACGACATCCCGCACCGGGCCGGCGTGCCGATCGCCACCGAGACGATGGTCCGCCTCGCCGAGCACCCCCGTATCGTGGCGGTCAAGGACGCCAAGGGCGACCTCACCGCGACCAGCTGGGTGACCAGCCGTACCAGCCTCGCCTTCTACAGCGGCGAGGACTCGCTGACCCTGCCCGCGCTCTCGGTGGGCGCCGTCGGCGTGGTCGGCACCTCGACCCACTTCACCGGCGCGCTGACCAAGCGGATGATCGAGGCGTACGACGCGGGGGACACCGGCACCGCGCTGGAGCTGCACCGGCGGCTGCTGCCGCTGTACACCGGCATCTTCCGTACCCAGGGCGTGATCCTGGTGAAGGCCGGCCTCGCGGCCCAGGGCCTGCCCGCCGGCCCGGTCCGCCCGCCGCTGGTGGACGCCACCGACGACGAACTGGCCCAGCTGCGCGCGGACTGCGCGGCGGCGGGCCTGGCACTTCCCGAATGACCGAACGACACGACGGACGCCCGGCGACGGCGTCCCAGAATGAGGTGGACGCGTGACCGAGGCGCACATCACGGCGGAGCTCCCCCCGCCGCTGCCGGAGGGTGGACTGCGGATCATTCCGCTCGGCGGGCTCGGCGCTATCGGCCGCAACATGACCGTCTTCGAGTACGACGGCAAACTGCTCGTCGTCGACTGCGGGGTGCTCTTCCCGGACGTGGAGCAGCCCGGCGTCGACCTGATCCTGCCCGACTTCGGCCCCATCCTGGACCGGCTCGACGACGTCCAGGCGATCGTGCTCACCCACGGTCACGAGGACCACATCGGCGCGGTGCCCTACCTGCTCGCCCACAAGCCGGACATCCCGCTGGTCGGCTCGCAGTTCACCCTCGCCCTGGTCGAGGCCAAGCTCGCCGAGCGGCGGATCCAGCCGTACACGCTGACCGTGCGGGAGGGCGGCCGGGAGCGCCTCGGCCCGTTCGAGTGCGAGTTCTTCGCGGTGAACCACTCGATCCCGGACGCGCTGGCGGTGGCCATCCGCACCCCGGCCGGCCTGGTGCTGCACACCGGCGACTTCAAGATGGACCAGCTCCCGCTGGACGGCCGGATCACCGACCTGGCCGGGTTCGCCCGGCTCGGCGCCGAGGGCGTGGACCTGCTGCTCTCCGACTCCACCAACGCGGAGATCCCCGGCTTCGTCACGCCGGAGCGGGAGATCGGGCCGGTGCTCGACTCGATCTTCGCCAAGGCCACCGGCCGGATCATCGTGGCCTCGTTCGCCTCGCACGTGCACCGGGTGCAGCAGGTCTTCGACTCCGCCGCCGAGCACGGCCGCAAGGTCGCGCTGATCGGCCGGTCCATGGTCCGCAACATGGGCATCGCCCGTGACCTCGGGCTGCTCAACATCCCGGCCGGCCTGGTCATCGGGATCGAGGAGGCGACCACGCTGCCGCCGGAGCAGATCGTGCTGATGTCCACCGGCTCGCAGGGCGAGCCGATGAGCGCGCTGGGCCGGATGGCCAGCGGCGACCACCGGCACATCACCATCGCCCCCGGTGACACCGTGGTGCTCGCGTCCTCGCTGGTGCCCGGCAACGAGACCTCGGTCTACCGGGTGATCAACCGGCTGGCTCGGGCCGGCGCGGTGGTGGTGCACAAGGACGTGGCCAAGGTGCACGTCTCCGGTCACGCGCCCGCCGGTGAGCTGCTCTACCTGCTCAACGTGGTGCGGCCCAGCAACCTGATGCCGGTGCACGGCGAGTGGCGGCACCTGCGCGCGCACGCCCGGCTCGGCATCGAGTCCGGGGTGGCGCCGGACCGGGTGGTGCTCTGCGAGGACGGCGACGTGGTCGACCTGGTCGAGGGGCGGGCCAGCCTGGTCGGGCACGTGAAGAGCCGCTACGTCTACGTCGATGGCCTGGCCGTCGGCGACGTCAGCGAGTCGCTGCTCACCGAGCGGCGGATCCTCGGCGACGGCGGCTTCATCGCCACCACCGTGGTGGTCGACTCGGTCACCGGCAAGGTGGTCGGCGGCCCGACCGTCTCGGCGAAGGGCTTCTCCGAGGACCCGGAGGCGTTCAATCCGGTCATCCCGCTGGTCACCGAGGCGCTGAACCGGGCCGCGGCGGACGGCATCACCGACCCGCACCAGCTCCAGCAGATCGTCCGGCGCACCGTGGGGCGGTGGGTCAACGATGCGTACCGCCGGCGGCCGATGATCGTGCCGACCGTCGTCGAGGTCTGACCGATCTGGATCGTTTTCCGTCGATCGTTCAACCGTCCGCCCCGTCCACCCGTACTCCGTCCCGGCAGGCCTGACCAGGCCGGCCGGGAGGAGCGTGGCGGATGGACCGCAGACGGATGACAGCCATCGGTGTCCTGGTGGCGACGGCGGGAGCGGCGGCGGCGGTGACCCTGCCGGCGCTGGCCGGGGAGGGCACCGCCCCACCGGCGGACCGGCCGGGCGGCGCGGCCGCCGGGGTCGCCCCGGAGGTGCTCGACGCGATGCGGCGGGACCTGTCGCTCAGCCCGGAGCAGGTGGTCGACCGGCTGCGCAGCGAGCGTCAGGCGGCCGGGGCGGTGGCCCGGCTCCGTACCGAACTCGGCGCCGACTACGGCGGCAGCTGGCTCAGCGCGGACGGCCGCCAGCTGACCGTGGCGGTCGCCGACCCGGCCGACGCCGACCGGGTACGCGCCGCCGGCGCGGTGCCGAAGCAGGTGGCCCGGGGCGTCGGCGAGCTGGACGCGGTCAAGCGCCGGCTGGACCGGGCCGGCGCCCAGGCCAGCCCGGACGTGGCCGGCTGGTACGTGGACGTGGCCGACAACAGCGTGGTGGTGCTCGCCCGGCCGGGCGCCGAGGCGGCCGGCCGGCGATTCGCCGCCACCGGCGGGGCACCCGCCGGCGCGGTCACGGTGCGGACCGCGACGGAACAGCCGCGGCTGCTGTTCGACGTGCGCGGCGGGGACGCGTACCTCATCAACAACGCCGGCCGCTGCTCGGTCGGCTTCTCCGTGGTCGGCGGGTTCGTCACGGCCGGGCACTGCGGGCGGCCGGGGGACCGGACCACCGGCTCGAACCGGGTCGCCCAGGGCACCTTCCGCGCCTCGTCCTTTCCCGGCGACGACTGGGCGTTCGTCGAGGTGAACGGCGACTGGACGCCGCAGGGCGTGGTGAACGACTTCAACGGCGGCACGGTCCCGGTGGCCGGCGCGCAGGAGGCGCCGATCGGGGCGTCCATCTGCCGGTCCGGCTCGACCACCGGCACCCGCTGCGGGGTGATCCAGGCCCGCAACGCCACCGTCAACTACCCGGAGGGCACGGTCACCGGGCTGACCCGGACCAACGTCTGCGCCGAGCCGGGCGACTCGGGCGGTGCCTGGCTCTCCGGCGACCAGGCCCAGGGCGTCACCTCCGGCGGCTCGGGCGACTGCACCCGGGGCGGGGTCACCTTCTTCCAGCCGGTCAACGAGATCCTCGCCGCCAACCGGCTGACCCTGGTCACCGCCGACGGCGGCGAGGTGCCGCCGCCCTCCGCGCCAGCCGAGCCGCCGGAGGTGACGCCCTGGGCCTGGTCGCCGGAGAGCCAGGCACCGCCCGAGTCGCCCGGCTCGGCGCAGACGTTGGTCCGGGTCAGCCCGG
>NZ_QGSW01000454.1:0-9105 GCF_003176715.1 Micromonospora sp. S4605 | reverse complement strand
GTGCGCCACTGGGGGAGGGCGGGGCGTTCGGTGCCGAGGGTGCTGTCCTTGCCGTGGCCGGGGTAGAACCACGTCTCGTCGGGCAGCCGGTCGAAGAGCTTGTGCTCGACGTCGTCGATCAGCGCGGCGAACCGCTGCGGATCCTTCTCGGTGTTGCCCACCCCGCCGGGGAAGAGGCTGTCGCCGGTCCAGAGGTGCGGGGTGCCGGCCGGGTCGCGGTAGAGCAGCGCTATCGAGCCCGGGGTGTGCCCACGCAGGTGGATGACCTCCAGCGGACAGTCGCCGACCCGCACCGTGTCACCGTCGGCGAGCGGCTCCGACTCGATCGGCAGCCCGGCCGCGTCGTCGGCGTGCGCCAGGGCGCGGGCGCCGGTCTTGGCGACCACCTCCTCAAGCGCCACCCAGTGGTCCATGTGCTGGTGGGTGGTGACCACGGTGGCCAGGCCGGCGTCGCCGACCAGCTCCAGCAGGCGCGGCGCCTCGTTCGCGGCGTCGATCAGCAGCTGCTCGCCGGTCGACCGGCAGCGCAGCAGGTAGGCGTTGTTGTCCATCGGGCCCACCGACACCTTGGTGATGGTGAGCTGGTCGAGCTCGCGTACGGCCGGCGCGCCGCCGGGTGAGACGTCTCCGCGGTAGGTCATGACGGTGTCTATATCCATTCCGGTGGCTCGGGGAGCGGACCGTCCGGGGTGACGGTCAGCACGTCGCCGCGGCTGCGTCCGATCAGCCAGGCGGCGAGTTCGGGGGCGGCGCCGGTGACCACGGGCGCGCCCGCCCGGTCGCCGATCACCAGTTCGTGCCGGCTGCCGTCGAACCGCAGCACCATCGGTGGTGCGTCGCCGCGCTCGGCCAGGTCGGTCGCCACCTCGTGCAGCAGCCGGTGGCCGAACGCCTCGGGCCAGTCGGCCGGGCGGTGCCCGGCAGCCAGGTCGACGTGGTGCACCTCCAACTCCCGCAGCCGGCCCCAGACCAGCAGGGCGGCGACCTTGGCACCGCGCGGCGTGTCGACGGTCGCCGTCCACGCCTCGGCGGGCATCGCGGCCACCGCCTCGGCGAACCGGTCCGCCGAGCGGCGCAGGTCGTCCAGGTGGGCCTCCGGCGGGCGGCCGGCGCCGGCCTCGATGTCCGCCGCCCGGGCCGCCGCTGAGGCGTACATCGGCACCTGCTCACCGGTACGGGCCGCGGTCAGCAGGTTGACGAAACCGTCGGCGTTGCGGGCCAGGTGCGTCAGCACGTGCCCGCGGGTCCAGCCCGGCAGCAGCGACGCGGCGGCGATGTCCGCATGGTCGAAGGTGGCCGCGGTGCGCAGCAGGCGCGCCGTGGCGTCGTCCACCTCACCGGTCAGCAGGAGCGGATCCGTGGTCACGTCCCGACCCTAACGGTCGCCCGCCCGCACGTCGCCGGGGAAATCGCTTTCGGCGCGTCGTCGGGACCCCTACCGTCGGCTCGAACGCGGCACCGGGGCTCGGAGGAGGTGGTGATCATGCCGGTCTCAGCGCGCGTGCGTCACCCACTCCGACACCGATGAGGATTGCATGACCATCGACCTGACCGCCCTCGGCTGGGACGCCGACCGGGCGGCACACCTGCGCCGTCGTACCGACCACCGCCCGGGCCGGGTGGCCCGGGTCGACCGCGGCGTCTGCACAGTGCTCTGCGCGGACGGCCCGGTCCGCGCCACCCTGGGTGGGGCGGTGCTGGCCGCCGCCGCCCACGACCTGACCCGGCTGCCCTGCGCCGGGGACTGGGTGCTGCTCGGCACCTGGCCGGACTCGCGGATCACCGTCGAGACGGTGCTGCCCCGGCGCACCGCGCTGATCCGCCGGACCGCCGGCAAGGACGCCAGCGGCCAGGTGCTCGCCGCGAACCTGGACGCCGCCGCCGTGGTGGAGCCGGTGCACCCCGAGCCGGACGTCGGCCGGATCGAGCGGCTGCTCTCCCTCGCCCACGAGTCGGGCGCCCGGCCGCTGGTGGTGCTCACCAAGGCCGACCTGGCCGCCGACCCGGCCGCGATCGCCCGGCAGATCGCCGCCGCCGCCCCCGGGGTGCCCGTGCTGCCGGTCAGCGCCGAGCGGGGCGCCGGCCTGGACCCGTTGCGCGCCGAGGTGGCGCCCGGCCGCACGCTGGGCCTGCTCGGCCCGTCCGGCGCCGGCAAGTCGAGCCTGGTCAACGCGTTGGCCGGGGCGGTGGTGATGCCAACCCAGGCGATCCGCCGGGTCGACGGCAAGGGCCGGCACACCACCACCTGGCGGGCCCTGGTGCCGGTGCCCGGCGGCGGGGCCGTGCTGGACACCCCCGGGGTGCGGGCGGTCGGCCTGCTCGACGGCTCGGCCGGGCTCGACCGGGCCTTCGCCGACATCGCCGACATCGCCACCGGCTGCCGGTACGGCGACTGCGGGCACGACGGGGAGCCCGGCTGCGCGGTGCGCGAGGCGCTGGAGAGCGGCGAACTGCCCGCGCGACGCTGGGAGAGCTGGCGGCGACTGCAGCGGGAGGTGGCGTACGAGACCCGCCGCCGGGAGACCCGGCTGGCCGCCGAGCGCCGCGGCGGCTGGCGTGGCGCCCGCCGGCGGGCCAACCGGCCGGCCCGACCGCCCTCGTCCGGCGGATTCTGACCCGCGGCGCCGGTGACCGAGAGTGGATCACCGGCGACCGGTCGCCCGACCGCCCTCGCCGCCGGACCCGGGCCCGGCGAGGGCGGTCGTCGTCGCCGTACCGGGGGATGGACGAGCGCAGTCGTCGCCGCGCTCCGGGCCGCGGCCGACCGGGCTGAGCTGCGGGAATGCGCCGGTCGGGAAAAGTGTCGTACCTCGGGGCTAGAGTTGCCGAGGCGCTTTTCTGCGCCCGCACAACCGCTCAGAACCACCACGGAGCGGGACAGATCCTCCTCTCTTCTTCACCGGGAGTACACGGACAGTGGCCGACCGACTGATCATCCGTGGCGCGCGCGAACACAACCTGCGTGACGTCAGTCTCGACCTGCCCCGGGACGCCCTGATCGTCTTCACCGGGCTCTCCGGGTCGGGCAAGTCGAGCCTGGCCTTCGACACGATCTTCGCCGAGGGGCAGCGGCGCTACGTCGAGTCGCTCTCCTCGTACGCCCGGCAGTTCCTCGGCCAGATGGACAAGCCGGACGTCGACTTCATCGAGGGCCTCAGCCCGGCCGTCTCGATCGACCAGAAGTCCACCTCGCGCAACCCGCGGTCCACCGTCGGCACCATCACCGAGGTCTACGACTACCTCCGGCTGCTCTTCGCCCGCATCGGCGAGCCGCACTGCCCGGTCTGCGGCGAGCGGATCTCCCGGCAGAGCCCGCAGCAGATCGTCGACCGGGTGCTCGCCATGGCCGAGGGCACCCGGTTCATGGTGCTCGCCCCGGTGGTCCGCGGCCGCAAGGGCGAGTACGTCGACCTCTTCGCCGAGCTCCAGGCCAAGGGCTACGCCCGGGCCCGGGTCGACGGCGTGGTGCACCCGCTGACCGAGCCGCCGAAGCTCAAGAAGCAGGAGAAGCACACCATCGAGGTGGTGATCGACCGGCTCACCGTCAAGCCGAGCGCCAAGCAGCGGCTCACCGACTCCGTCGAGGCGGCCCTGGGGCTCTCCGGCGGGCTCGTGCTGCTCGACTTCGTCGACCTGCCCGAGGACGACCCGGAGCGGGAGCGGCGCTTCTCGGAGAACCTGGCCTGCCCGAACGACCACCCGCTCGCCATCGAGGACCTGGAACCCCGGGTCTTCTCCTTCAACGCCCCGTACGGCGCCTGCCCGGAGTGCACCGGCCTGGGCACCAAGAAGGAGGTCGACCCGGAGCTGGTCGTGCCCGACCCGGAGCGCACCCTGCGCGAGGGCGCCATCCAGCCCTGGTCCACCGGGCACAACCTGGAATACTTCCTGCGCCTGCTGGAGGCGCTCGGCGAGGCCGAGCACTTCGACGTCGACACGCCGTGGCGGGCCCTGCCGTCCCGAGCGCAGAAGACCATCCTGCACGGCTCCGACGACCAGGTGCACGTGCGCTACCGCAACAAGTACGGCCGCGAGCGCTCCTACTACACCGGCTTCGAGGGCGTGGTGCAGTGGATCGAGCGCCGCCACGCCGACACCGAGTCGGACTGGTCGCGGGACAAGTACGAGGGCTACATGCGGGACGTGCCCTGCGCGGCCTGCGGTGGCGCCCGGCTCAAGCCCGAGGTGCTCGCGGTCACCATCGCCGGCAAGAGCATCGCCGAGGTCTGCAACCTGTCGGTGGGCGAGTGCGCCGAGCTGCTGGCCGGCATCGAGCTGACCGACCGGCAGAAGATGATCGCCGAGCGGGTGCTCAAGGAGATCAACGCCCGGCTGCGGTTCCTGCTCGACGTCGGCCTGGACTACCTCTCCCTGGACCGGCCGGCCGGCACTCTCTCCGGCGGCGAGGCGCAGCGCATCCGGCTGGCCACCCAGATCGGCTCCGGCCTGGTCGGCGTGCTCTACGTGCTGGACGAGCCGTCCATCGGGCTGCACCAGCGCGACAACCACCGGCTGATCGAGACCCTGGTCCGGCTGCGCGGCCTGGGCAACACGCTGATCGTCGTCGAGCACGACGAGGACACCATCCGCACCGCCGACTGGATCGTCGACATCGGCCCGGGCGCCGGCGAGCACGGGGGCAAGATCGTGCACAGCGGCTCGGTGCCGGCGCTGCTGGAAAACCAGGATTCGGTGACCGGGGCGTACCTGTCCGGCCGCAGGTCGATCCCGACGCCGCAGTCGCGCCGCCCGCAGACCCCGGGCCGCGAGCTGGTGGTGCACGGCGCGCGGGAGCACAACCTGCGCAACCTGACGGTGTCGTTCCCGCTCGGTCAGCTGATCGCGGTCACCGGGGTCAGCGGCTCCGGCAAGTCGACCCTGGTCAACGACATCCTCTACGCCGTACTGGCCAACCAGATCAACGGCGCCCGGCTGGTGCCCGGCCGGCACACCCGGGTCTCCGGGCTGGAGCACGTCGACAAGGTCGTCGGCGTCGACCAGTCGCCGATCGGGCGGACGCCGCGGTCCAACCCGGCCACCTACACCGGGGTCTGGGACCACGTCCGCAAGCTCTTCGCCGAGACCACCGAGGCCAAGGTCCGGGGGTACGGCCCCGGCCGGTTCTCGTTCAACGTCAAGGGCGGCCGCTGCGAGGCGTGCTCCGGTGACGGCACCATCAAGATCGAGATGAACTTCCTGCCCGACGTGTACGTCCCGTGCGAGGTCTGCAAGGGCGCCCGCTACAACCGGGAGACCCTGGAGGTGCACTACAAGGGCAAGACCGTCTCCGACGTGCTGGAGATGCCGATCGAGGAGGCGGCCGAGTTCTTCTCCGCCATCCCGGCCATCCACCGGCACCTCAAGACGCTGGTCGACGTCGGCCTCGGCTACGTCCGGCTCGGCCAGCCGGCGCCCACCCTCTCCGGCGGCGAGGCGCAGCGGGTGAAGCTCGCCTCCGAGCTGCAGAAGCGTTCCACCGGGCGGACGGTCTACGTGCTCGACGAGCCGACCACCGGCCTGCACTTCGAGGACATCCGCAAGCTGCTGATGGTGCTCGAGGGCCTGGTCGACAAGGGCAACACGGTGATCACCATCGAGCACAACCTCGATGTGATCAAGTCGGCGGACTGGCTGATCGACATGGGCCCCGAGGGCGGGCACCGGGGCGGCACGGTGCTGGCCACCGGCACCCCGGAGGAGGTCGCCGAGGTGGCCGAGAGCCACACCGGCCAGTTCCTGCGCCAGGTGCTCAAGCTCGACGGCGCGGCGAAGGGCGCGACCGCGGCCACCACCCGGGCGGCCAAGGCCAACGGCGCCACCAAGCGCACCACCCGCAAGGCCACCGCCGCGGCCCGGTGACGCCTGGCGGCCGCACCCTGCCCGCCGACCGGGCCGGCTTGGCCGACCGGGCCGGCCGGGGCTACCGGGCAGGCCGGGCCGACCTGGGCAGTTCGGCCCGCTCGGACGACGCCTGCCGGTTACGAGGTTGGTGACGGTCGCCGTGATCGTCCGCCCGGTTAACCTCGTGATCACCGGAGGCTGCCCCGGGCGAGCAGGGGCAGCGGCCGTCGCCGATCGGGTGAACCGGTGGGGACCGTGGTGCGTGTCCCAAGGTGCGGCCGTGGGATCTCCAGGGGCGGCGGCAGCCGAGAGAAAGGCGAGGCATGAGTGACGATCAGGAGCTGACCGGGCCGGTCATCCAGACCCGGCGGGCCCTGCTCACCGGCGCGGGAGCGGTCGGGGCGGCGGTGGTCCTGGCGGCCTGCGGCGGCGAGGACTCCGGCGACGGGTCCGCCCCGACCAGCGGCGGGCCGGCCGTACCGAGCTCCGGGGACGCCGGCGGCGGTGACCGCCAGGGGGCACAGTCGCTGGCCCGGACCGCGGACGTCCCGGTCGGCGGCGGCGTGGTCCTCGCCGCGGAGGGCGTCGTGATCACCCAGCCGTCCGCCGGCGAGTTCAAGGGCTTCGACCCGATCTGCACCCACCAGGGCTGCCCGGTGACGAACGTCGACGGCGGCACCATCAACTGCACCTGCCACGGCAGCAAGTTCTCCATCGCCGACGGTTCGGTCAAGGCCGGTCCGGCCACCAAGCCGCTGGCCCCGAAGGACGTCAAGGTCACCGGGGACCAGATCTCGTTCGCCTGACCGCCCGGGCGCGATCGACTCGGGTTGCGGTGTCTCGGGGTGTCGCTGGCGGGGCGGCACCCCGAGGTACCGCATCCCGGGGGCGGGCCGGCCCGTCGGGTCGTCCGTCGCGCCGGCCGAGGGCTGTCGGGGGTGCGGACTAGGCTTGCTGCCGTGGCTGACCCCTCGACCTACCGTCCCGCGCCCGGCACCATTCCGGAGTCGCCCGGGGTCTACCGCTTCCGCGACGGCACCGGCCGGGTGATCTACGTCGGCAAGGCGAAGAACCTGCGCAGCCGGCTCAACTCCTACTTCGCCGACCTGTGGGGCCTGCACCAGCGCACCCAGCAGATGGTCACCACTGCCGAGTCGGTCGACTGGGTCACCGTCGGCACCGAGGTCGAGGCGCTCCAGCTCGAATACACCTGGATCAAGCAGTACGACCCGCGGTTCAACGTCCGCTACCGCGACGACAAGTCGTACCCCTACCTCGCGGTCACCCTCGACGAGGAGTTCCCGCGCCTGCAGGTGATGCGGGGCGCCAAGCGCAAGGGGGTGCGCTACTTCGGGCCCTACTCGCACGCCTGGGCCATCCGCGAGACGCTCGACCTGCTGTTGCGCGTCTTCCCGGCGCGTACCTGCTCGGCCGGGGTGTTCAAGCGGGCCGGCCAGGTCGGCCGCCCCTGCCTGCTGGGCTACATCGGCAAGTGCTCGGCGCCCTGCGTGGGCAGCGTCTCGGCCGAGCAGCACCGCGAGATCGTCGACGGCTTCTGCGACTTCATGGCCGGCCGCACCGACACCATGGTGCGCCGGCTGGAACGCGAGATGGCCGAGGCCAGCGAGCAGTTGGAGTTCGAGCGGGCGGCCCGGCTGCGCGACGACATCGCCGCGCTGCGCCGGGCGATGGAGAAGCAGACAGTGGTGCTCGGCGACGGCACCGACGCCGACGTGGTGGCCTTCGCCGACGACCCGCTGGAGGCGGCCGTCCAGGTCTTCCACGTCCGCGACGGCCGGGTGCGCGGCCAGCGCGGCTGGGTGGTGGAGAAGACCGAGGACCTGACCACCGGCGACCTGGTGCACCACTTCTGCACCCAGGTCTACGGCGGCGAGCAGGGCGAGGCCGACGTGCCCCGCGAGCTGCTGGTGCCCGAGCTGCCGGCCGACGCCGACGCGCTGGCCGACTGGCTCGGCAGCCACCGGGGCAGCCGGGTGAGCCTGCGGGTGCCGCAGCGCGGCGACAAGCGGGCCCTGCTGGAGACGGTGGCCCGCAACGCCAAGGACGCGCTGGCCCGGCACAAGTTGCGCCGGGCCGGTGACCTGACCACCCGCGGCAAGGCGCTCGACGAGATCAGCGAGGCGCTCGGCATGCGCACCTCGCCGCTGCGGATCGAGTGCTTCGACATCTCGCAGATCCAGGGCACCGACGTGGTGGCCAGCATGGTCGTCTTCGAGGACGGGTTGCCGCGCAAGAGCGAGTACCGCCGGTTCATCATCCGGGGCGCCACCGACGACCTCTCCGCGATGTCCGAGGTGCTGCGCCGCCGCTTCGCCCGCTACCTGGACTCGCGGGCCGAGACGGGTGAGGCGGGCGTGGAGTCGGCCGACGACCCGGGTGCCCCCGCCGGCCAGGCCGACGGTGACGAGCCCCGGGTCGGCGCGCTGGTGGATCCGACCACCGGCCGGCCCCGCAAGTTCGCGTACCCGCCGCAGCTTGTGGTGGTCGACGGCGGGGCGCCGCAGGTCGCGGCGGCCGCGCAGGCGCTCGCCGAGCTGGGCATCGACGACGTCGCGCTCTGCGGGCTGGCCAAGCGGCTGGAGGAGGTCTGGCTGCCCGACGACGAGTTCCCGGTCATCCTGCCGCGCACCTCCGAGGGGCTCTACCTGCTGCAACGGGTCCGCGACGAGGCGCACCGGTTCGCCATCACCTTCCACCGGCAGCGGCGCTCCAAGCGGATGACGGAGTCGGCGCTGGACAAGGTCCCCGGCCTGGGGGAGGTGCGGCGCAAGGCGCTGCTGCGCCACTTCGGCTCGCTCAAGCGGCTCTCCGCGGCCACCGTCGAGGAGATCACCGAGGTGCCCGGGGTGGGCCGGCGGACGGCCGAGGCAGTGTTGGCTGCGCTCAACGGCGACCCCGCCAAGACCCCCTCGACCGACTGACCGCCCGCGCCCGCGTGCCGGCGGGCTGGGGCCACACCAGATCGCCGATGTGGCGGTATCCGCGCGGTCGGGCGAGGTGATCCACACGGGATCGGTGATCTGGCGGTGTCCGCGCGACTGGGAAACCCCCACATCCCGGATCTGGAGTCGGTCGCCCTGATCCCAACCCGGGACCTGTCGGCGCCGCCCGGCTGATGCCGGGATGGACACGGCCCGGGCCAGGCCGGGCCACGCCGCACCTCACCGGGCCGTGTGGGGCCGCGCCGCGCCCGCGGGGCCGCGGGAGGTCATGCGGGGCGCGCCGCGTCGCCCAGGCCAGGCG
>NZ_QGSW01000408.1:0-9105 GCF_003176715.1 Micromonospora sp. S4605 | reverse complement strand
GGGCCGGCGAGGTGGTCGCCGGCGAGCCGACCGCGGTGATCAGCGCAGCGGGCGCCGATGCCCCGGCCGCCGCCGAGGGCGACGCCGCGAAGCCGCGCCGCCGCCGGCGCCGCCGTGGTGGCGGTGGCTCCGCCGCCGGTACGCCGGCCGAGGCGACCGCCGACTGACCCACGCACGACCCGACGTCCCCGTACCGGTCCCCGGTGCGGGGACGTCCGTCTGAGCGCCCAGCCACCCTCAACCGGTGCAGCCGTCGCGGCGTAGCGCGGCTCACTCGCACCCGGTTCGGCCCGCGCTCGACCTAGCAGGAAGATGGAGCAATGCCGGAACCGCTGGACGCCGCCCTGACCGAGGTGCGATCGCTGCTGCTCGATCCCGCGCTGACCCGGGCGGTCGCCGCCGGACGCCGGCGCGGCCAGCGCCCCTCCGTGGTCCGGGCCGAGCTGCGCCCGGTGACGCTCAAGGCCGGCCCACGGCTGCAGATCGCCACCTCGGACGGGGCCCGGCCGTACACCCGTAACGTCGCCCCCGGCCCGGAGGCGGCCTCGGCGGTGGACGCGCTGCTGGCCGAGCCGTTCGGCAACTGGCACGTGGAGACGGCCGGGGCGACCCTGCAGCTGCGGGTGACCAAGTCCGGCGAGGCGCAGGTGCACCGGTCGGCGGCGGCCCGGCCGACGGTCGAGCCGACCGGGCACGACCGGGCCAAGGAGTACCTGCTCGACCCGGGCGACCCGATCTTCGCCGAGATCGGCGGCTCGGCGGCGAAGCGGCGCCAGGTGGACGCGTTCCTCCGGGCCCTGGCGGCCACCCTGCCGGACGACCTGACCGGCCCGCTGCGGGTGGTCGACCTGGGCTGCGGAAACGCGTACCTGACCTTCGCGGCGTACCGCTACCTCGCCCAGCGCGGGCTCGACGTCGAGCTCGTCGGGGTGGACGTCCGGGAGGACCAGCGCCGGCGCAACACCGAACTGGCCGAGCGGCTCGGCTGGGCCGACCGGGTCAACTTCGTGGCCGGCACCATCGCCGACGCCGTGGTCGAGCCCGCCCCCGACCTGGTGCTGGCGCTGCACGCGTGCGACACCGCCACCGACGAGGCGCTGGCCCGAGCGGTGCGCTGGCGGGCCCGCTGGGTGCTCGCCGCGCCCTGCTGCCACCACGACATCGCGGCCCAGCTGCGCGCCCGGCCGGCCCCGGCGCCGTACGAGCTGCTGACCCGGCAGGGCATCCTGCGGGAGCGCTTCGCGGACGTCCTCACCGACGCGCTGCGCGCCGGGCTGCTGCGGCTGCACGGCTACCGGGCCGAGGTGGTGGAGTTCGTCGACTCCCGACACACCCCGCGCAACCTGCTGATCCGCGCCCGGCGCACCGGTGCCGAGCCGACCGGGACGCAACGCGCGGACTACCGGGCGCTGGTCGACCAGTGGGCGGTCACCCCACGGCTGGAGACCCTGCTGACGGAAGCCCCGGCAGCGCCGCCCGGCACGCCAGCAGACACGCCGGCCGGGAGGCCGGCGGACCCGGCGTAGGACGCCCCACACCGCACCGCCGGCCGGCGTCGAGACGCGAAAAGTCCCGCCGGCGGGACGGTCTGGTCGATCAGTCAATTGTTTCCGCGCCGGGCCGTACTACCCTCGGAGGCGCACCGTCGGTGCCGGTCGGGAGGAGAGAGCCCGCAGGAATGGGTGCGGCAGACGTATCGCCACAGATGGCGTTCGCACGTTTCGTGCGGCGTGCCATCGACGACGCCCGCGAGGAACGCGGGTGGACCGTCACGGACCTGGCCGCGCACACCGGCGTAGGCCGCTCGACCGTCTTCCGCTGGCTGGCCGGCGACTGGCAGGACTACCCCGAACTGGCCAAGGTCCGCGGTTTCTGCGCCGCGCTCGACCTACCGGTCGCCGCCGCGTTCCGCGCCCTCGGGCTGCCCGACGCCGGCCCCGCCCCGCGCCGCCGCACCGACGACGGCCCGGTGGAGGCCGACGTCCGGGTGATCCTGCAACGGCTGGCCGACCCGTCCGTGCCGGTCGAGGAGAAGCACCACATCCGCGACCTGCTGCGCTACCTCGCCCGCCGCCCGATCCGCCGCGCCGGCTGAACCGCCCCGCCGTCAGGGGACGGTGACGGTGAACTCGGCGGTGCGTACCTCGCCGGCCACCTGGAAGTCCAGGTAGAGCCGGTACCGGCCGGGGCCGGGCGTGGTCAGCCAGAAGCGGACCGCCCCCTCGACCAGTTCCGGCTCCGGGTGGACGTGCAGGTAGCCGAGGTCCCCCTCGCGCAGCGCCACCAGGTGGCCGTACGCGCCGAGGTAGCGCTCGAGCGCCGGGGTGCCGCCGCCGGGGGCGGTGATCCGGAAGGTCAGCGGCACGGTGAGCCCGGCCTGCGGGCTGCCCTCGACGCCGACGGTGAACCCGTCGACGGTGGCGGCGGTGGCCGGCGCGGGCAGCGGCCGCGGGGCGTACTCGCCGGGCGCGACCAGGTCCGTCCCGAGGGTCACCGGGACCTGCCGGCCGTCGTCGGCGACGGCGGTGAAGTCGGCGTACGCCCGCCAGACGCCGGCCCGGGGCAGGGTCAACGGCACCGACCAGGTGCCGTCGGCCGCCATGCTCGGGTGCAGGTGCTGATATCCGCTGAGGTCGCGGCGGACGACGATCACGTGCATCGGCTTCTCGTGCACCACCGCGAACCGGGTGACCGCCCGGCGCTGCGCGTCGCGCACCTGGAAGCGCAGTTCGCCCTCCCGCCCGGCGGTGAACTCCCCGCCTAGCGGCGTGAGCGTGTAACCGGACGCGGTGACCGCCAGCCCGGCCGCCTCCGCCGCCGCGCCCTGGTCCGCGCCGTGCTCGTGCGCCCCGGTGCCCGGGGCGTGGGTGTGGTCGGCGAGCGCGCTGTCCAGGCCGGTGCCGGCCGGAGAACCGTCGCCGTTGATCCGGCCCAGACCGAAGCCGAGCAGGACGGCCAGCACCAGCCCGCCGACCACCAGCGCCAACCGGACGGTGCTCCCGTCGGGTCTGGCGAGGTCGCGCTCTGGCGCCGCCGGCGTGCCGGGCTGCGGCTCGGTCATGGCGCCCACGCTACCGGCGCGACCAGCGACGATCGGCCAGCTGGCGGCGCGGGGTGGCGCCCGTCGCAATCCGCCCAGCCCGGGAACTTTCCCGCGAGCGCCGCCAGCCGTTGACCACCCGGACAGGGGGCCGTGCCGGCGACGGCAGGCGGGCGGCGTCAGCCGGCGAGGGCACGGGTAGCTTCAGCCGGACGCGAGCAGCCGTCAACCGGCCGGCGCGAGCGGGCGTCAGCCGGCGACGGCCAGGGCGAGCGGGAGCACGTCGGGGGCGCCGGCCCGGCGCAGTTCGCGGGCGGCCATGGTCATCGTCCAGCCGGAGTCGACCAGGTCGTCGACGAGCAGCACCGGCCCGTCCAGCCCGGCGAGGGCCGCCGCCAGGTCGTCCGGCACGGTGACCGCGCCGTGCAGGGCGCGGACCCGCTGGGCGCTGTTGCCGCGCGGGCCGCCGACCGGACCGGCCGCCGTCACCTGCCCGAGCAGCGGCAGCCGCCCGACCGTGGCGATCCGCTCGGCCAGCGAGCCGACCAGCCGGGGCCGGCGGCGCGAGCCGACCGCGACCACGCCGACCGGGCGGCGCGGCCAGGGGTCGTCGCCGTGCGCCCAGGCCTTGAGCACCTCGACCACGGCGGCGGCCACGTCGTCCGGCGCCGGGCCGTCGGCCGCCTCCGGCCCGACCAGGCCGCGTAGCCGCCCGCCCCAACCCAGGTCGGAGAGACGACCGACGGCGCGGCCGGGCAGCGCCTGCTCGCCGGGGGCGATCCGGCCCTTCAGCGGTACGCCGACCGCGTCCAGCCCGGTCGGCCAGAGCTTCTTCGGCGGGACCTCCACGCCGGGCCGGCCGAGGAAGGTCTGCGCGGCGGCCAGCGCGGCGTCGGACACCTCGGGCGGGAACAGCGGCCCGGCGCACCGGTCGCACCGGCCGCAGTCGGCCGCCCCGGTGTCGTCCAGGCACTCCCGCAGGTAGCGCATCCGGCAGTCGGGCGTGGTCGCGTACTCCCGCATGGCCTGCTGCTCGGCGGTGCGCGCGGCGGCGACGCGGCGCAACCGGGCCTCGTCGTAGACCCAGGGCTCGCCGGTGGCGAGCCAGCCGCCGCGGACCCGGCGGACCGCGCCGTCCACGTCGAGCACCTTGAGCATCAGCTCCAGCCGGGCCCGGCGCAGGTCGACGATCGGTTCCAGGGCCTGGGTGGAGAGCGGACGGTCGGTGTGCAGCGCGGCCAGCACCGCCCGGACCTGCTCCTCTGGCGGGAACGCGAGCGAGGCGAAGTACCGCCAGATGGCGGCGTCCTCCGGCCCGGGCAGCAGCAGCACCTCGGCGTGCTCGACGGCCCGGCCGGCCCGGCCGACCTGCTGGTAGTAAGCGATCGGCGAGGGCGGCGCGCCGAGGTGCACCACGAAACCGAGATCCGGCTTGTCGAAGCCCATGCCCAGCGCGCTGGTGGCGACCAGCGCCTTGATCTTGTTGTCCAGCAGATCCTGCTCGGCCGCCCGCCGGTCCGCGTCGTCGGCCTGCCCGGTGTACGCGGCGACCGGATAGCCGCGCGAGCGGAGGAACTCGGCCGTCTCCCCCGCCGCCGCCACGGTGAGCGTGTAGACGATGCCGGAGCCGGGCAGCCGGTCCAGGTGGTCGGCGAGCCAGGCCAGCCGGTGCGCCGGGCCGGGCAGCTCGACCACGCCGAGCCGCAGCGACTCCCGGTCCAGGGTACCGCGCAGCACCAGCGCGTCGCCCAGCTGCTCGGCGACGTCGGCGGTGACCCGGGCGTTGGCCGTGGCGGTGGTGGCCAGCACCGGCGTGCCGTCGGGCAGGTTGCCGAGGAAGGTACGCAGCCGCCGGTAGTCGGGCCGGAAGTCGTGCCCCCAGTCCGAGACGCAGTGCGCCTCGTCCACCACCAGCAGCCCGGTGGTCGCGGCCAGCTTCGGCAGCACGGTGTCCCGGAAGTCGGGGTTGTTCAGCCGCTCCGGGCTGATCAGCAGCACGTCGACCGCGCCGGCGTGGATCTCGGCGGTGATCTCGTCCCACTCGTCGAGGTTGGCGGAGTTGATGGTCCGGGCCCGGATGCCGGCCCGGGCGGCCGACTCGACCTGGTTGCGCATCAGCGCCAGCAGCGGCGAGACGATCACCGTCGGCCCGGTCGACGGGTTGGCGGCGGGGTCGTCGATCTGCCGCAGCAGGGCGGTGGCCACGAAGTAGACGGCGGACTTGCCCCAGCCGGTGCGCTGCACGCAGAGCACCCGCCGCCGGTCGACCACCAGCGCCTCGATGGCCCGCCACTGGTCCTCGCGGAGCCGGGCGTGCTCGCCGGCCAGCCGCCGCAACACCGCCTCGGCCCGTTCCCGTACCGCCGCCCGATCCTGGCTCATCCGGCATTTCTACCAGCGACGGCTGACGACGCCCCGGTTCGCGCGGGAGGTTCCGGTCACGATCCGGCCGGTGGCGTCCGCTCGCCCGCCGGGGCCGCCGGCGTCGGGGGCAGGAAGAACAGCAGCTCCCGGAGCCGGTCGGTGGCGGTCGGCGGCAGCAGGCAACGACCGGCGAGCTCCTCCAGGGAGGCGTACGGGCCGCGCAGCCAGCGGTCCACGGTGAGCTGGCGGCACTGGTCGGCGGTCAGCCCGGGCAGCCCGGCGAGCACCTGGTCGGGTACGGCGTTGACGTCGATCAGGCCGCCGTCGTCGAACGTGCGGGGCAGGTCGGGCCGCCCGATCCGCAGTTCGTCACGGGCCGCCGGGTAGTGGTAGAGCAGGTACCGGGCGTGTTCGCGGCGGATCCGCCGCTCCTCCTCGGCGCGGAACCGGGCACTGCCCTGGCCACCGGTGAGCGCCGCCCAGACCCCTCGGCTGAGCAGCACCACGTGCGCCGCCCCGACCAACCAGGTGACCACCGCCAGCCCGAGGAAGATCACCGCCTCGGTCCCGGGCACCTCGGCGTCCGGATCCTCCAGGTTGAGCATGCTCACCTCGACCAGGACGGCGACCAGGTAGCCGACGCCGACGAGCGCCAGCCGCCAACTGCGCCGCCAGGCGGCGTAGGTCAGCATCACCAGCCAGGTGAAGCAGCCGAAGGAGAGCAGGACGAGCGCGGTACCCGCGATGGTGGCGGTCGCGCTCGCCCAACCCGGGGACGGCGTCCGCTGGCGCTTCCCGGTGGCCGCCGGCATGGCGGACGGCGGCGGAAGGACCGGCGGCGGGCCGTACCCCGGGCAGGGCGGGCGGCGACGTGCCGCCCGGCTGCGCCGTCGGGTTCAGCGGCGCAGGCACCGCCGGGCTCGACGGAAGGAACGCCCCGGCGGGCGGTGCCAGCGGTGCGGCCGCCGGGTCGGGCGGGAGAAACGACGCGGCGGGCGGTCCCAGCGGCGAGGCCGGCGCGGCGGGCGAGGCAGGCGCTGGTGACACCGCGGCGGGCGGTGCCGGCGCAGGTGCCGCCGTGGGTGGTGGTCCGGTCGGCAGGGACGCGGCGGCCGCTGGCGGCTCCGGCGCCGCGACGGCAGCCGGCGGCCGGGACGCCTCGACGGCAGCCGGCGGCGGGGTGGTCCCGACGGCTGCTGGCGGCGGGGTGGCCTCCACGGCAGCCGGCGGCAGTGACACGGCAGTGGGCGGGACGAGCGCCGGGTCGGAGCGGAGCATCCGCCGGTGCAGGTCCTGGAGCGCGTCGCCCGGCTCGATGCCGTACTCGTCGCGCAACAGCTCGTCGAACTCCCGGTAGGCGGCCAGCGCCTCGGCCTGCCGCCCGCTGCGGTACAACGCCAGCATCAGCTGGTGCCGCAGCCGCTCCCGCACCGGGAACTCCGCGGTCAGGTCAACCAGCTCGCCGATCAGCTCGCGGTGCCGGCCCAGCCACAGCTCCAGGTCGGCCCAGGTCTCCAGGGCGCTGGCCCGCAGCTCCAGCAGGCGTAGCCGGGCCGAGTCGAAGTACGGCCCGGCGAAGCCGGTGAACGGCTCGCCGTGCCACAGCTCCACCGTGGACCTCAGCTCGCCGACCGCCTCGGCGGCCCGGCCCTCCGCGCGGAGCCGCTCGGCCCGGCGCAGCCCCCGCTCGAACCGCGCGGCGTCGACCGCCTCCGGCCCGACCCGGAGCTGGTAGCCGGCGTCGGTCAGCGTCAACACCTGGCCCGGGCTGCGCGGCGAGCGCTCCGGCTCGATCACCCGGCGCAGCCCGGCGACGTACTTCTGCACCACGTTCGGGCCGTTCGCCGGCGGCTCGTCCGGCCAGACCGCGTCCACGATCTGCGCGGTGGTGACCGGCCGCCCGGCGGCGAGCAGCAGCACGGCCAGTACGGCTCGCTGCTTTCCCGGCCCGAGGTCGAGTTCCCGCTCGCCGTACCAGGCCCGCTGGGGCCCGAGAATCTCGAAGCGAAGCGTCCCTGACATGCGAGTTTCCGCTCCTGACACCCCCGCTGCGTGCGCCACGGCAGTGCACGGCAGTCGGACCGCAGCATAGCGGCAGTGGTTCGGCCGTACCGGCCGGCAGCATCGGACCGGCAGAGGCCACACCTGGTGAAGGAAAGAGATCATGATGACGAACGGAACCGGCCGCGCCGGCACGGTCCGGCGCGGCGCCGGCGCCCTGGCCGCGGTCCTCGCGACCACCCTGCTCGCCGGCTGCGGCCCGGCCGGGACGGATTCCGGGTCCGGCGGGACCGCCTCGACGAGTCCGTCCGCCAACCCCAAGCAGGCGCTCCTCGCGGCGGTGCCGGACGGTAGTGAGGGTGCGTTCCGGTTCTCCGGCAAGGACGCCACCTCGGATCTGTCCGGTGTGGTGGACCCGGCCGCGAAGGGCATCGACCTCACCGCCGCGGTGAAGGACCCGGAGCACGGCTTCACCACCCGGATGTCGTTCCTGGTGGTGCAGGAGCGGATCTGGATGAAGGTCAAGTTCACCGGCACCGACGGGCTCACCGGCCTGCCCAAGCTGCCGAACCGCTGGATGGAGCTGGACCGGTCCCGGCTGACCGACCCGGACGCCACCCCGACGTACGAGGGGGTGGACGTCGGCAACGCCGGGCCGATCATCCAGGCCGCCACCACGGTCGAGGAGAAGGCCGACCGGACGTACGCCGGAGTCGTCGACCTGACCGCCGCCGAGGCAGCCAAGGCGGTCGGCGAGGAGGAGGTCGCCGCCCTCGGCGACGCGGCCCGGCAGGTGCCCTTCACCGCCGTGGTCGGCGCCGACGGCAACCTCAGCTCGCTCACCCTGGACGTGCCGGCGGCCGGCACGGCGAAGTCCTGGACGTACGTGGTGAAGTACGCCGACTACGGCTCGGCCCCGAAGCTCGCCGCGCCCGGCGGCGACGCCGCCCAGCCGGCGCCGAAGCTGGCGTACCAGATGCTCAACGGCTGAGCGTCGACGCATCGACCGGGTGTCGCGGCCGCACGGGGGGTCGCGGCACCCGGTCGCGTTCCCAGGTCAGCGGCCGAGCACCGAGCCGCCATTGACGCCGAGCACCTGCCCGGTCACGTAGCCGGCGGCCGGGCTGGCCAGGTAGCGGACGGCCGCAGCGATGTCGTCCGGTACGCCGGCCCGCCCGACCAGCGTCGCCGCCACCCGCTTCGCGTGTCCCTCCGGAGTCATCCGGTCGCCGAAGAACTCCGTCTCCGCGACGTAGCCGGGGCTGACCACGTTGACAGTGATCTGTTCCGGGCCGAGCTGCCCGGCCAGGTCGTACGCCCAGCCGTGCAGCGCCGCCTTCGCCGCCGAGTACGCCCCGCCGCCGCCCCGCTGGGCGGCGATCGAGCTGACCAGGATCACCCGGCCGCCGGGGCGGCGCAGGGCCGGCAGCAGCGCCTCGGTGAGCAGGACTGCGGTGAGCACGTTGGCGTCCAGGTTGGCCCGCCAGTGCGCGGCGGTGCCGGCGAGCGTGCTGGTGTCACCGCCCAGGTAGCCGCCGGCGTTGTTGACCACCACGTCGACCGGTCGCCCGGCGACCGCCTCGACCACCCGGCCGAGCTGCTCCGGATCGGTCAGGTCGGCGCTGACCGCGCGCACCGCCCCCGCCCGCCCGCACTCCGCGTCGAGACGCTCCGCCGTGGCCAGCAGCACATCCCCCCGC